>JAFAQJ010000256.1 GCA_019246455.1 Pseudolabrys sp. | reverse complement strand
CGCGCAGCAAAGCAGGCTGGGCGAGACGGGCTCTAGAGTCGCTTTGACATATTTGGATATAGGACTAAATTCATATCGCCCGGTTCGCGAAGGGCGCTGTTACTGACGCCCCCGCGCCGCCAATAACAGGGGGCGCTGTCACATGTCCGGTTTACCGGATATGCGCGAAAACAGACCTGCGCGCCCGGATATTGCTATAATCGGGTCAAAGCCATTCCCGGAGGAAATCGATGTCGCAGCCGGCCGAGAAAATCGTGGGCAAACCCGCCGTCTCGCTCAAGGATTCCAACTTCATCTGGGAGGATCCGCTCGGTATCGAGGCCGGTCTGAGCGAAGAAGAGAAAATGGTGCGCGACACCGCGCGCGGCTTTGCGCAGGACACGTTGATGCCGCGCATCCGCGAGGTTTACGCCAAGGAGAAATACGATGCCGACGTGCTGCCGAAAATGGCCGAGCTCGGCCTGATCGGCCCGACTATCCCCGAAGAATACGGCGGCGCCGGTCTCGGTTACGTCAGCTACGGTTTGATCGCGCGCGAGATCGAGCGCGTCGATTCAGGTTATCGCTCGATGATGTCGGTGCAGTCCTCGCTGGTGATGCACCCGATCTACACCTACGGCTCGGAAGCGCAGAAACGCAAATACCTGCCCAAACTCGCCAAGGCCGAATTGATCGGCTGCTTCGGCCTGACCGAGCCGGACCACGGCTCCGATCCCGGCTCGATGGTGACGCGCGCGGAAAAAGTGCCGGGCGGCTACAAATTGAACGGTTCGAAGACCTGGATCTCCAACGCGCCCGTTGCGGACCTCGCGGTGGTTTGGGCCAAGCTCGACGGCAAGATCCGTGGCTTCATCGTCGAGCGCAGCGCCAAGGGATTCTCGACGCCGAAGATTGAGGGCAAATTATCGCTGCGCGCCTCGATCACCGGGATGCTGGTGTTCGAGGACACGATGGTCGGCGAGGACGCGCTGTTGCCGAATGTCTCGGGGCTCGCTGGCCCATTCGGCTGCCTCAATATGGCGCGCTTTGGCATTGCCTGGGGCGCGATGGGCGCCGCCGAATTCTGCTGGCACGCCGCGCGCCAATACACGCTCGACCGCAAGCAGTTCAACCGGCCGCTCGCGGCCAATCAGCTCGTCCAGAAGAAGCTCGCCGACATGCAGACCGAGATCGCGCTCGGCCTGTCCGGCGCGTTGCGGCTCGGCCGCATGCTGGAGAACGGCACCGCGGCGCCGCCGTCGATCTCGTTGATGAAGCGTAACAACTGCGGCAAGGCGCTCGACATCGCGCGCATGGCGCGCGACATGCACGGCGGCAACGGCATCTCGGACGAATATCACGTGATGCGGGTGCTCTCGAACCTCGAGACGGTCAACACCTACGAGGGCACGCACGACATTCACGCGCTGATCCTCGGCCGCGCCCAGACGGGGATCCAGGCGTTTTTCTAGGGCTAGTTCCGTACCGCTCTCGCCAGCTCGACCACCCGGCGGGTCATGGCGCTTTGGGGATCCATCAGCGGATCGATCACGGTGAAGTGGTTGGCGGCGGCGATCGCCTCGTAGCGGGTGATCGCCATGCCTTGCTTCCAGGCCTGCGCCAGGACTTTCGCCTGTCGCAGGAATTCGCTCGATTCCAGCGCGCCGACCACCGAGTCGATCGTGCGCCCGGCCGGCACGCTCCAGTAGAGCGGCGATACCGCGCGGGCCTCCGCCTCGTCCTTGAGCCGCAGGTCAGAGTTCTGCGACACGTACAAGAGCGGCAAGAGATCGACCACCGGCGAGATCGCATAGCCGGACGGAACAAGATCGTGCAGTGCATCGGGTGCGAGAGTCTTCCAATCGGTCGCTACCATGCAAGCCGTCAGATGGCCGCCGGCCGAATGCCCATAGACAAGGAACCGTTGCTGGCGCGCCCGCCACAGATGCAGACAGGCGGCGCGGGCCTGCTCGATGATGTTGGCGATCGAGCAAGTCGGGCATAGTTCATAGCCGATCACCGCGACGTCGACGCCGTGGGCATTCGGGCCCTTGGCGCACTGGCTGAACTGTGTTGGTTCGAGCGAGCGCCACCAGCCGCCGTGAATGAACAGTGCGAGCGGGCCCGAAGCGCCGGCCTTAGCGGGAAAAAAGTCGATGGTCTGGCGCGGCCCGGGACCGTATTTCTCGCCGATCGTGGCAACGCCCCTGCGCGCTTCGCGGTAAGCGGCTCCCTCGCGGGTCCAGCGCGCGAAAATCTCCGGATGCTCCGGGACCCGGCTGCGATTGTCGTATTCCTTCTCGTAATCGATCGCGGTCATCAGGTTCCCTCTGCGCGGCAAAGTAAGCCGCGCCTTTGCAGTGCCGTCAAATATGCGTAAGGATTCGCTCCCATGCGCCCCGCGACCAAAACGCTCGAACTGCCGCCCGACGGCCGCCAGTCGGAGCCCGCACTTGCCATCGCGCGCGGCACCATGCGGCTATTGCTGGCGCATGGCTTTAGCTGCGTCAGCGAACTGTCGCTCGCCTCTGGCCGCCGCGCCGACCTCGTCGGAATCGATCCCGCGGGCGAAATCTGGATCGTCGAGATCAAATCGTCAGTCGCCGATTTTCGCGCCGACCAAAAGTGGCAGGATTACCGGCTGCATTGCGACCGGCTGTTCTTCGCGACCACGCAAGAGGTGCCGTGCGAGATCTTCCCGGCCGACACTGGACTGATCGTGGCAGACGCCTTCGGCGCGCACATCGTGTGCGAGGCACCTGAACATCGGCTGCCGGCTGCGACCCGCAAAAGCATGATGCTCAATTTCGCGCGCGCGGCGTCGCTGCGTCTGCAGTCGCTGATGGATCCGGCCGGGCCTTACGCCGACGCGGATTAGCGCGCTGCCTTTATTTCCCGAGCGACGTTTCCGCTAGCGCGGCGCCCTTTTGGCGAGAATCCGCTGCAAGGTGCGGCGGTGCATGGACAGCCGTCGCGCGGTTTCCGAGACATTGCGGTCGCACAATTCGTAGATGCGGTGGATATGCTCCCAGCGCACGCGGTCGGCGGACATCGGCCGCTCCGGCGGCTCGATCCGTTTGTGTTCGCCGGACAGCAGAGCCGCGACCACGTCGTCGGCGTCGGCTGGTTTCGCCAGGTAATCGACCGCGCCGAGTTTCACAGCATTCACCGCGGTGGCGATGTTGCCGTAGCCGGTGAGGATAATGCCGCGCGCTTCCGGCCGGCTGCGCTTGAGCGCGGAGATGACTTCAAGACCATTGCTGTCGCCAAGCCGCATGTCGACCACCGCGAACGCCGGCGCCGACTGCTCGATCTTCTGCAACCCCTCGGCGACCGACTCCGCGATCGTCACCTCGAAGCCGCGGGCTTCGAGCGCCTGCGCGAGCCGCTTCAGGAACGATTTGTCGTCCTCGACGATGAGCAGAGTTCGCTCAGCCGGAATGGCCAAACGCTCCGATGCATCCGAACTGTCGACTGCGATATCCAAGGGATTCCCCATCGATTTACGCAGATTTTATACAAGCGGGCCGGTCACGGCCAACTCAAACTTTTCTGATGATGAACGGCGTTCAGGCCGCATCTTCCGGCTTTTGCTCGAAATCGCGACGGTTCCAGCGCACGCTGACCCGTGCGCCGTGCGCGGGCATGGCCCGATTTTCGAACGTCAAAGTCGCGCCGGAGCGCTCGAGCAGCGTCTTGGCGATAAAAAATCCGAGCCCCAATCCGCTGGCTTCAGAATCGATGTCGTCAGACAGCCGCCGGCGGCTTGTGACATAGGGCTCGCCGATGCGGTCGAGCACTTCGGGCGCAAAGCCCGGCCCGTCGTCGGTGATGGTGACCCCGATCTCGTCATCGTTCCAGTGCGCCTCGACTGTGGCGCGCTGGTGCGCGAAATCGACTGCATTCTCCACCAGATTGCCGAGCCCGTAGAGAATGCCCGGATTGCGCGGCCCAACGGGCGCGGCGCCGGTTGACGTTATGACTTCGATAGTGACGCCGAAATTGCGGTGGGGCGCTACGACCTCCTCGATCACGGCGGTGAGCGGCGCGCGATCGAACGGCTCGCCGCTCGACGATAATTCGGTGAGTTTGGCGAGGATGTCACGGCAGCGATTGGCCTGTTCGCGCAGCAGCCGGACATCGTCCCCGTGTGGCGCGTCAGGCGCAATGGCGCGCTCGAGCTCCTTGGCGATCACCGCGATGGTCGACATCGGCGTGCCGAGCTCGTGTGCGGCGGCGGCGGCGAGACCGTCGAGTTGCGACAGGTGCTGTTCGCGCGCCAGCACCAATTCGGTCGCGGCGAGCGCGTCTGAGAGTTGGCGCGATTCCTCGGTCACTTGCCAAGCATAGAATGCGATGAAGCCGATCGCGAGCAGGATCGAGAGCCAAACGCCCATCATGTAGATCGGTGGCAGCGTCAGAGGGTCGTCTGAATCCCATGGCAAAGGATAGTGCACGAACACCAGGACCGTGGCGCAGAACACCGCGAACGCGCCGAGCATCAAGGTGTATTTCGGCGGCAGCGCAGTCGCCGATAACAGCACCGGCCCAAGGAACAGGAATGCAAATGGATTTTGCAACCCACCGGAAAAGAACAGCAGCACCGCGAGTTCGGCGATATCGAACGCGAGCAAGCCTGCCGCGCGGTCGGGTTCGAGCCGCTCGGTGGCGTGGTGGCGCAGCCGCAGCAGCACATTGAGCAGCGCCGAGACCGCGATGACGGCGAGACACGTCCACACCGGAAAATCGAATTCGAGGCCGAACGCGACGACCAGGACGGCGGTGATCTGGCCGATGACCGACAGCCAGCGCAGACGCATCAGCGTCGACAGCCGCACATTGCGGCGCGGATGCGTGAAATCCTTGGTCCGGGTGAGGGTGAAGACCGCCATGAGGCAAGCTTAGACCGCGGCTTTGCGCGCTCAAATGCGTCCAAATCCCCTTAAGATGGCGGTCTCGGTGCTTCGTCTTGCGCTTCGCCGCCCAAGGCGTCACATCGGGCTCATGGATGCCAGCAACATGTCGGCGGTCGCGGTCGAGCGGCTGACCAAGGTCTATAAGGGCACGGTCGCGGTCGACGGCATCTCGTTCCGCCTCGCGCCGGGCACGATCACCGGGCTCCTTGGCGGCAATGGCGCTGGCAAGACCACCACCATCGCGATGATCATGGGGCTCGTCACGCCCACCGCGGGCCGCGTCACGGTGCTGGGCGCCGACATGCCGAAGGAGCGCTACCGCGTCCTGCACCGGATGAATTTCGAAAGCCCCTATGTCGACATGCCGATGCGGTTGACGGTCCGGCAAAATCTGTCGGTGTTCGCGCAGCTCTACGGCGTGTCGGACATCGGAGGTCGCATCGCGAGCTTGGCGTCCGATCTGGCGCTCGATGAATTTCTCGATCGGCCCAACGGCAAACTGTCGGCCGGGCAGAAAACTCGGGTGTCGCTCGCCAAGGCGCTGCTCAATCATCCGGAGGTACTGCTGCTCGACGAGCCGACGGCATCGCTCGATCCGGACACCGCTGATTGGGTGCGCACCAAGATCCGCCGCTACTGCGTCGAGCACCAGACCACGGTGCTGCTGGCCTCGCACAACATGACCGAGGTCGAGCGCATGTGCGAGCGCGTCATCATCATGAAGAAGGGCAAGATCGAGGACGACGATACGCCGTATGCATTGCTCGAACGCTACGGCTGGCACACGATGGAAGAAGTGTTCCTCGACGTGGTGCGCGGGCGAACAGCGGAGCACGCGCCATGACCGATATGTTGAATGTCGCCGGCACGACCGCCGGGTTCTCTTTCAGCCGCGTTAGCGCAATGGTACGGCGCTATTGGTATCTGTTGCGCTCATCGTGGCCGCGTATCCTCGACCTGATCTACTGGCCGACTGTGCAGATGCTGATGTGGGGCTTCCTTCAGCTCTACGTGTCGCAGAACTCCGGTTTCTTCGCGCAAGCCTCCAGCGTGTTCATCGGCGCCGTGTTGCTATGGGATATCCTGTTTCGCGGCCAGCTTGGCTTCTCGATCTCCTTCTTGGAGGAGATGTACGCGCGCAACCTCGGCAACATCATGATGTCGCCATTGCGCCCAACCGAGTTTATCACCGCGCTGATGATCATGAGCGTGGTGCGACTGTCGATCGGCATGATCCCGGTGTCGTTCCTCGCCATCACATTCTTCGGATTCAATCTATGGGGTCTTGGGCTCGCTTTGGTCGCGTTCTCCATCAATCTGCTGCTGACGAGCTGGGCAATCGGCATCTTCGTTGCCGGCTTGCTGCTGCGGAACGGGCTTGGCGCGGAATCGATGGCGTGGACGATCATGTTCCTGTTCCTGCCGCTGACCTGCGTCTACTACCCGGTGACGGTGCTGCCGTTCTGGCTGCAGTGGGTGGCCTGGGCACTGCCGCCGACTTACGTGTTCGAAGGCATGCGCGCGCTCCTGATCGCGCATGTGTTTCGCGCCGATCTGATGGTCGAGGCATTTGCGTTCAATATCGTGCTGTTTGTGGCGGCCTCGTTGGCCTTCATCAAGCTCCTGGAGAGCGCTCGCGTGCAGGGCTCGCTGGTTCAGTCCGGTGAATAGGAATAAAATAACGGTGCAATTTGAAGTGGTTAGGGACGTTAAACCGGATACCAATCCGATTATGTCAGGTTGATTCTATGGACAAAAAGCAGCACTCTGCTGCGGTGCACAACGGGCCGGGGCCTGATCATATGACAATCGGACAATTCGACGCGGCAGCGACGCTGCCGCGCGAGGGTGGCTTATTGCCGTCGGCGCCGCTCTATTGGCTCTACGAAATGGGTCAGGCTGCGCTCAATCCGGCGCGCGCCGTTGCCGACGCGACCAAGCTCTTTTTCAAGAACCCGGCCAATCCATATTCGCACACGACCTACGGCAAGACGCTCGCCGCTGCTGCCGAAGTGTTCGAGCGCTCGACGCGGCGTTATCAGCAGCCGGAGTGGCGGATCGACTCCACCACGAACGGCGGCGAGCGCGTGCCGGTTCATGTCAAAACAGTGTGGCAGCGGCCATTCTGCAAGCTGGTGCATTTCGAGCGTGCCTTCGCTTATGCGCCGCGCCGGCCACAGCCGAAACTGCTGATCGTCGCGCCGATGTCCGGCCACTTCGCCACGCTGTTGCGCGGCACAGTCGAGACTTTCCTACCCAATCACGACGTTTACATTACCGAATGGGTCGACGCGAAGATGGTGCCGGTCTCCGAGGGCCGCTTCGATCTCGACGATTACATCGACTACGTCATTTCGATGCTGCACTTCCTGCGCGGCGACGTGCACGTGATCGGTGTGTGCCAGCCGGCGGTGCCGGTGATGGCGGCAGTTGCGCTGATGGAAGCCGACAACGATCCTTATGTGCCGCATTCGATGACACTGATGGGCGGCCCGATCGATACGCGCGTCGGCGCGACCGCGGTCGACAAGCTTGCGGAAGATCGCGGCATCGATTGGTTCCGCAACCACGTCATCACCAAGGTACCGTTCCCGCATCCGGGTTTCATGCGCGATGTCTATCCGGGCTTCCTTCAGCTCAACGGCTTCGTATCGATGAATCTCGATCGCCATCTCGAGGCGCATCGCGATCTGTTCCTCAATCTGGTGAAGGGCGACGGTGACTCAGCACAGAAGCATCGCGAGTTTTACGACGAATATCTCGCGGTGATGGATTTGACCGCCGAGTTCTATTTGCAGACCGTCGAGACCGTGTTCGTCCGTCATGCGTTGCCGAAAGGCGAAATGACCCACCGCGGCCGCAAGGTCGATCCGGCGGTGATCAAGCGCGTCGCCATGCTCACGGTGGAAGGCGAGCACGACGATATTTCCGGGCGCGGCCAGACCGAGGCGGCCCACGCGCTGTGCGTCAACATTCCGGCTGACCGCAAAGCGCATTGGCTGCAACCGGGCGTCGGGCACTATGGCGTATTCAATGGCTCGCGATTCCGTGCCGAGATCGCGCCGCGCATCGCGGACTTCGTGCTGTCGAGCCAGAACGGCCGTCAGCGCGCCGCCAAGCCGAAACTCGCGGCAGTCGGCAACTAGCCGCTAATCGCGGCGTTCTATTAAAATTGCCATCTGGGTTGCCGTTCTTCGCGCGCGGGGATAAGGCAATTGCCTCGGCATTATTTCGCGAGTCGCCATGCCGTTTCGCGCTTTGCTGTCGCGCCCCAACGATCCGGCCACTGTTGCCGTCATGCACGATGGCATGACGTTCAGCGTTCGCTTGCAGCGCCACCGTCAGGCGCGACGTTACACCCTCCGCGTCCATTCGGCCACCCGCGAGGTCGTCCTCACTGTGCCGCCGCGCGGCAGCATCAAGGAGGCGCGAGCGTTCGCGCAGAAGCACTCGGACTGGATCGCGGCGCGGCTTAATCGTTTGCCGGAGCCCGTGCCGTTCAAGGCTGGAATCGTCTTGCCGCTGCGCGGCGAGCCGCACAAGGTCGTGCACGTTCGCGGCCGTGGCACGGTGTGGGCCGAGATCGGCGACGACGGCTCGCGGACCTTGTGCGTGGCCGGAGACGAAGCGCATTTTGCGCGCCGCCTGCGCGACTATCTCAAGCGCGAGGCCAAGCTGGCCCTCGAAGCGGCCAGCAAGCGCGCCGCCACGCAAGTTGGCGTCCGGATCAAGCGCGTCTCGGTCCGCGACCAGGCCAGCCGTTGGGGCTCATGCTCGACCACCGGTGTCCTGTCGTATTCCTGGCGGCTTATTCTCGCGCCGCCGTTTGTGCTGGATTATCTTGCGGCGCACGAGGTGGCACACCTCGTCGAGATGAATCACTCGCGTGCGTTCTGGCGGCTGGTTACGAAAATCTATCCGCAATTACATCGCGCCAAGGCATGGCTCAATGTGCACGGCGCCGACCTGCATCGCTACGGCATGACGGCGGAGCGCTAGTTTCAGCGCCGTCCGAGAATATTGTCGAGCAGCCAGAAATCCAGTGAGCCCTTGCGCGCTGGCGGCTCAGGCTGCGGCTGCGGATCGCTCTGCGCTTGCGGCACATCGGCCGGCGGCCGGTCGCGCGAGGCCGAGGCGAAACCATTGAGGAAGCCCGAGAACAGGCCGGGCGAGGGCGCGCTCGGCAATTCGGTGGGCGCCATGCCTTGCAGCGCGGCGCGCATATAATTGGACCAGATCTCGACCGGCAGGCCGCCGCCGGTATTTTTCTTGGTCGGCGAGCCGTCGTCGTTGCCTAGCCATACGCCGGTGACGAGCGAGCCGGTGTAGCCGATGAACCAGGCGTCGCGGAAGTCCTGCGAGGTGCCGGTCTTGCCGGCGGC
>JAFAQJ010000137.1 GCA_019246455.1 Pseudolabrys sp. | reverse complement strand
TTTCGCTGCCCGAGTTAGGTTCGCACATGTCGCTGATGCCCGTCTTGTTTTTGAGACAGGCGGCGAGCGTCTCGAAGGTGCAGTTCGAGCCGGTGCGCGATTCTAACACGGCGGTTGCCGCCAGAAGCGAGATGGTACGCATGACGGTCTCCATGGCTGTCGTTAGTTATGGGGCAACGAGGCTGCGGGTTATGGCGTTCCGCAGCGCAAGGGCTTGCGGTCATTGCAAGGATTTCATGTTGGTCATGCAGCGCTTAGCTTGCGTAGTTCCGCCGCGCGGCTAATCTGGAGCTCTTAAGTTTCCCGAGACGTTTCGCCTGCGGTTTTTCAGCGAGTTGATTGATGGACCAATTGGTTACAGCTTCGATCGACTCTGAGATGATGCGGCGCTGCATCGAATTGTCGCGCACGGCGCGGGCGCACGGCGAGTTTCCGTTCGCCTGCGTGATCTGCGACGAGGGTGGCGACGTCGTTGCCGAATCGCTCAACCGCGTGCGGCGCGATCGCGACGTCACCAAACATGCCGAAATTCTGGCGATCGGCGAGGCGCAGCGCAAACTCGGCGCCACCGACCTTGGCGGCTGCACGCTCTATTCCAACGCCGAGCCGTGTCCGATGTGCTCGTTTCCAATTCGCGAAACTGGCATCCGCAAGGTGGTCTACGCGCTGCGCTCGCCGCTGATGGGCGGCTATTCGAAGTTCGCGGTGCTCAGGAGCGAGGACATCAACCGCGCGATGCCGGAGGCTTTCGCCGAACCGCCGCAGGTGCTGGGCGGCGTGCTGGTCGAGGAGGCCGAAGAGGCGTGGCGGCAATGGAGCCCGATTGCCTGGCGAGTGATCAAGCGACGCGGCATCTTCGAAGGCGATCCAACGGTGTCGTATTCGCGTGCTACACGGCCCGCACGGGCCGGCTTCAACTGGCGCCGGCTCATCAACCTGATCTGGGCGTGACGCGTGTCGTCGGCCGCCCCGGGCATTAACCAAACGTTAACGATACGCTTTCGCTGTGGCGGTGCGCCGCTATTGTGCGGCGGTGATGGAAAAGCTGCATCAGAAGCTCGCAACACTGCCGGTTCGCCAGATCCTGGCGCTGGCATTCGTGGCGTTCGCCGTGTGGGCATGGCTGACCCAGCCGCCGGTGGCTGTCCCGCAGCCTACGCTGGACCGGATCGAATATCTATGGGCCTGACCTAGACGCGCGGCGCGCTTACGCCGCGTAGTTTCAGCGCCAGCGCTTTCCTGAACTTGCGGTCGCGCTTCAAATGCCATTCGCGGCTCATCGCATGGCGGCGGCTTTTACATTTCTCGGAATAAAGCAGCACCCAGACGCGGCCGCGCGTCGTGCGCGCGCCTTTGCCCACGTTATGTTTTTCTAGACGCGCCGTGACGTCGGTGGTCCAGCCGACGTAAGTCAGATGACGGTTTTTGCCGCGCCAGCCGAGGACATAAACGAAGCTGTCCATCGGCGAATTAGCTTTCAGTGAAAATCAGCGCGTGCCGTAGAAGCGGCTGTTGAACGAACCGGCCGGCAGCACCGGCGCCGCACCCGATAATGAACTGCCGCTGTCGCCGCTCGCGGTCGTGAAGGCGGTGCGCAATTGTGGTTGTGGCTGCTGGGCCGGTTGCTGCTGCTGGGGCGCGGCGGGCCGCGACGGCGTATTGTCCTTTGGCGGAGCGGCTTTGGCGAGATCCTGCGTCGCATCGTCGATGCGCGAGCGGAGCGGCGTGTTCGTCGGCGCCGGATTGTTGCTGGCGATGCGGCTTTCGTCGGCGGCCGGTTTCTTGCGCGCCACCAGCTCCTTGGCTTTGCCCGCGACGACTTTGGCGGTGTCCTTGGCCTTGTCGGCCGCGGCGACCACCGCGCCCTTGACGCGCGAGGCTACGGTTTTCTTCGGCTGCGGCTCGGGTTCGGCCGCGGCGACCGCGACTGGCGGCGGCTCTTCGCTCTTGCCGCCGAACAGGCTGCCGATCAGCCCGCCGATCGAGGTTGGTTTCTCTTCAGGCGCGGTGCCGACTTTGGCCTGCGGCGCCTCCCGCGGCGTCGGCACATTGGCGACGCGCACCAGCGAGGCGGGCGAGGGTGTATTGTCGTCGGCCGCGGCGACCTCGGTCTTCGGTTGCAGCGGGATGGTGGTCTCGCGCGGCGGATGGTTCGGCTCGCGCGGCAGCGCGCCGGGGGTGGCCGCCGGCGGGATAATAACCTGACCGCGCGAATCCATTTCCGAGGTCACCACCGGGTTGAGCTTGGCGAGGAACACCGGGTTCATGCCGCCATCGACGCCATTGCGGCTCGCGACGACCGAGACATTGCGATTCACCAGTGAGGCGTATTCGGCGTTGTCCTTGTGCTGCTTTTCGCGAACCAGTTCGGCGACGTCCTTTTGCACTTCGTAGAGCGGGCATTTGCCGGCGGCATTGAAGACGAGCGGCCTGGTCGAAGCTTCCGGTTGCGCAGCGTCGAACACATAGCGTTTTTCGCAGACGTTGACCTTCGGCTCCTGGTGCGTGACCTCGAAATGGTCAGAGCCGTTCTTGAGCATTTTCCAGAAGGCGAGGTGCGGCGAGTTGCGGTGCTTCGCCAGATTCTCCGCCGTCATGCGGAACGGATAGGCCTGCACCTGGAACGCCTTCTGACCGCCGAAGAAGCTCTCGCGCGCCAGTGCGTAAATCTCGACGATCTGCTCGTCGGTCATCGCGTAGCAACCGCGCGAGGAGCAATCGCCGTGGATCATCAGCTCGGATCCGGTGCGGCCGAGCGAACGGTCGTAGGCGTTCGGATAGCCCATGTTGAACGCGAGATAGTAATTCGAGTTTGGATTCATCTGGCCTGGGGTGATCGTGTAGAAGCCCTCAGGCGCCTGGCGGTCGCCTTCCTTGATCTTGGGGCCGAGATCGCCGGACCAGCGGCAGATCGGATAGGTCTTGAGCAGCGCGTATTCGCCGCTGGTGTTCTGCTTCCAGACTTCGGCTTCGGCGTCTTCCTTGAACAGACGGAGAAGGATCGGCGAACCCTTGTCCATCTGCTTGGCTTCGAGTTCGGCGACCATCTTGTCGGACAGCGGAGCCTGCGCGCGCCCTGACGGCACGATGTTGTCGGTGTCGCAACCGGCCAATGCGATGGCGGCGGCCGTCGCTGCGGATGCCAGCACGAGTTGACGGAAAGGACGACGGCTCAAACGCGGAACTCCCCCAAGCGCATCGAACGCGCACCGTATTGGGCCCTTATTGAGCAATCGTTATCGAGAAGATGTGGCGTTCGCAAGGCGAGGCCGAGGCATGCGGTGCATGCCATAAGCCTATGATCAGCCAAGGTAAATCGTCTGTATGGGAGCCGGCAAGCGCCGCAGAATCGGTGCTTCGCCGCGATAAGGGCGCTCAGGCCAACGTGCGGCCCATCGCCAGGAATTTGTCGCGGCGCTGGCGGCGGATGGCGTCGCGGTCGAGCGAACGCATCGCATTGAGGGCCTGCGCGATGGCGTCACTGGCGGCGGCAATGGCAGTGGCTGGATCGCGGTGCGCGCCGCCTACCGGCTCGTTGATCACCGTATCGATCACGCCGAACTTCATCATGTCCTGCGCCGTGATCTTCATATTGGTCGCGGCGTCCTGCGCCTTTGTGGTGTCGCGCCACAGGATCGAGGCGGCGCCCTCCGGTGAGATCACGCTGTAAATTGCGTGCTCAAGCATCAGCACGCGGTTGGCGGTGGCGATCGCGATGGCGCCCCCGGAGCCGCCTTCGCCCAGGATCACCGCGACGTTCGGCACGCCAAGCGCGAGGCTCATTTCGGTCGAGCGGGCAATCGCCTCGGCCTGACCGCGCTCTTCAGCGCCGATCCCCGGATAGGCGCCGGCGGTGTCGACCAGCGACAGCACGGGAATGTCGAAACGCTCGGCCATCTCCATCAGCCGCACGGCTTTGCGATAGCCCTCCGGACGCGCCATGCCGAAATTGTGCTTGAGGCGGCTTTCGGTGTCGGCGCCCTTCTCGTGACCTATCACGCAGATGCTGTCGCCGCGGAAGCGGCCGAAGCCGCCGACGATGGCGTCATCGTCGCCGAATTTGCGGTCGCCGGCGAGCGGCGTGAAATTCGTGACCAGCGCGCCGATGTAGTCGAGGCAGTGCGGCCGCTGCGGATGCCGCGCGACCTGCGTCTTCTGCCACGGCGTCAGATTGGAATAGATTTCCTTGAGCTCCGCCGCGGCGTCGGCTTCGAGCCGCACGATCTCGTCGCCAACCGACACAGCGCTGCCGGTTTCGGCCACAGCGCGCAGCTCGTCGACCTTGGCTTCGAGCTCGGCGACCGGCTTTTCGAAATCGAGATAGCTTCGCATGCCCGGGCTTGGTCCTTGAATCCCAGGGTTACAAGCCTTGCGATGGCATTTGAGTCAAGCAAGGGCCTGCTTTCGGCTGCATTCGCCGTTACTTGTCCGTCAAAGGATGCAAGTCGCGCACCAGGCTTTTAAGGCGATCTTCCAGCACATGCGTGTAGATTTGCGTGGTCGAGATATCGGCGTGCCCGAGCAGCGTCTGCACCACGCGCAAGTCGGCGCCGTTGTGCAGTAGATGGCTGGCGAAGGCGTGGCGCAGGACATGCGGGCTGATGCGCTCCGGCGCGATCCCGGCGGTGCCGGCGAGCGCCTTGAGCTCGCGCGCGAAATGCTGGCGACTCAAATGCCCGCTGTCGCCGAACGAGGGGAATAGCCATTTCGAATTCGCTTCATGACCGGCTTGCGCGCGTAACGCGAGATAATCGGCCATCGCGGTTTTCGCGGCGCCATTGAGCGGTACCAGGCGTTCCTTGCCGCCTTTGCCGCGCACCGCCAGCATCGCCTGATTGCGCCGCGCCGCGGAAACAGGCAGCGCCACCAGTTCGGAGACGCGAAGGCCCGTCGCATAGACCGTCTCGAGCAGGCAGGCGAGCCGCGCCGCGCGCAGGCGCTGCGGCATCTTCTGTGTCGCATCATTCATCGCGGTGCGCGCCGCTACGAGCAGCGCATCGACCTCGGCGATCGACAGCACCTTCGGCAACGTGCGGGCGCGCTTGGGACCTTCGAGCACAGCGGCGGGATCGTCGGCGCGATGTTGTTCGGCATAAAGGAAACGGAACAGTTGGCGCAATGCGGAGAGCCGCCGCGCCACGGACGAGGCCTTGTAGCCTTCATCGGCTAGCGACTTGAGATAGCCGCGCAAGTCTGCCGTCGTCGCGTCATGCAGATCGCGGCCCCGCTCCCGCAGATACCCAGCCAATTCGGAGAGGTCGCGGCTATAAGCGTCGATCGTGTTGCGGCTGGCGCCACGCTCGGCCGCGAGCATGTCGAGGAACAGCGCGACGCCGGTTTTGGTTTTACCGTTCGATTTGAATGTCGTCTCGCGCGCCATGGGCTAGCGCGGCTGCTTGAGGAATTTATCCGGCGTGATGGTCACCGACATCTCGCGCGGCTGCGGCTTGATGAAGTTGGCGAGCGCGAACACCGCGGCATAACCGAGCCCGGCGATCACGCCGACGATCAGCAGAAATCGGAACAGGCTGGGCATCGGTCGATTCGCTCGTCAAAGCCGTGAGGCGGCCTTATAGGCCGGGCCCGTAAAAGAAGCCGTTAAAGCGGTTTTGCCCCGCGGCGCAAGCTCGCTCTCAGTATCTGCTATATGGGGCCCGGCGAAGATATGGGAAAGCGAGCAATGGCCGATGGCGCCTTGCAAAAACCGGCCGAAACCGGGCCGGGACCGGTCGAGACCCGCATCGCCGCTGCTCTGGGGCGGCGGTCGGTCGTGCTCGTCGGCATGATGGGCGCCGGCAAGTCGTCGGTTGGCCGGCGGCTCAGCGCGCGGCTGGGCATTCCCTTCATCGACGCCGACACCGAGATCGAGCAGGCCGCGGCGATGACGATCGCGGAAATCTTCGCCAAGCATGGTGAGCCGGAGTTCCGCAAAGGCGAGGCGCGGGTAATCGCACGGCTGCTCGACAACGGACCGCAAGTTCTAGCGACCGGCGGTGGTGCAGTGATGGACTCGGCGACGCGCGCGCTGATCGCGGCCAAAGGCATCTCAATCTGGCTCAAAGCGGATCTCGACGTGCTGCTGCGGCGGACCAAGCGCCGTGCCGAGCGGCCGCTCGCCGAGCGCATCGCAACCTTGTTGCCGCAGCGCGAACCGTTCTACGCGCAGGCGGATTTCACGGTGATGTCGCGCGACGAGCCGCACGACATCGTCGTCGACGATATCATCGCGGCACTGGCGCAGAAACTCGTGCCGGCCGAGGAGAAGCAGTCGTGACCGTGCAGCCGCGCTCCGGCGAACCGGCCGTCGTGAAGGTCGCGCTCGGCGAGCGTGCTTACGACATTGTCATTGGCCGCGGCGGCCTGGTGTCGCTCGGCGCGCGCATCAAGGCGCTGCGCGCCGGCGCCAAGGTCGCGATCGTCAGCGATGAAACGGTCGCGGCGAAGCATTTGCCGGCGGCCGAAGCGTCACTCCAGTCGGCCGGCGTCGAAAGCTCACGCATCGTCGTGCCGGCGGGTGAGGGCTCGAAAAACTACGCGACGTTCGAGAAGGTTTGCGAGGCGCTGATCGCGGCGCGGATCGAGCGCAATGATTTGATCGTCGCGCTCGGTGGCGGCGTGATCGGCGATCTCGCAGGTTACGCCGCCGCGAGCGTGCGGCGCGGCCTCGATTTCGTGCAGGTGCCGACGACATTGCTGGCGCAGGTCGATAGCTCGGTCGGCGGCAAGACCGGCATCAATTCGGCGCAGGGCAAGAACCTGATTGGCGCGTTCCATCAGCCGGTGCTGGTGATCGCCGACACCGCGCTGCTCGACACGCTGCCGCAACGCGACTTCCGCGCCGGCTATGCCGAGGTCGCGAAATACGGCTTGCTGGGCGACGCCGCCTTCTTCTCGTGGCTGGAAAAAAACTGGAAGGATGTATTCTCCGGCGCTGCGGCGCGAGAGCATGCGATTGCCGTTTGTTGCCGCTCCAAGGCCGGCATCGTGGCGCGTGACGAGCGCGAAACCGGCG
>JAFAQJ010000416.1 GCA_019246455.1 Pseudolabrys sp. | reverse complement strand
TTTGAGTTAACATCGATTTTCTCAGATATTAGATTGAAAAGGCGTGCGAATTCGCCTTCGTGCGGCGTTAGGACAACGGGTCCCAAACGAGATTTTATGGCGGCGAACAGCCGTCCAGGATACTCGGCAAAACTGCTAAGCGCGTCGGCATCCAAGACCACTGCGGCTTGGCTGGCCAGCGCGGCCATAATCAAGGCACGCATGTTGAGACCAACGCCGCCGCCCGGCCCGAGGATTACAGAGTTTCGCCGAGGATCGTTCAGAAGACGGTCGAGGTCGCGCTCACCGTCGCATTGTACGACCATGACGGCGACGTTCTCGCGGGCAAAAGTCTCAATAGAATCAAGAGGTGAGGCAATGGTGACGAGGCCGGAACCGGCGCGCAGCGCGCCCCTTGCCGCCAACCGCGCCGCCCCCGTCATCGGCAAATGCCCCGCAACTACAAGAGTATGGCCGCGGTCGTATTTGTGGCCCTCGGTCTTGGGTGCCGGCAGCGGGGCCCATACATCGGGGCTGTTGACGAATGCTCGGGGCTTGATCGCGCCGAGCACGGTGGCGGGAATGCCGATATCTGCGATTTGCAGCCGGCCGCAGTGCAGCCGGCCGGGCAGTAGGAGATGGCCGGGTTTGCGCCGGAAGAACGTCACCGTGGCCCGCGCCTTCACCGCGACGTTCATCACTTGGCCGCTATCGCCATTGATGCCGCTCGGCAGGTCGACTGCGACGACCGGCACACCCGCAGCATTGATAGCTTGGATCACTGCGACGGCCGCGCCGTCGAGAGGCCGGTCTAGGCCCGCGCCAAACAGCGCATCGACGATGATGTCATGGTCTTTGACCGCTTGGGCCGAAGCGGGCTCAACAGGACCCGTCCAGCGCTGTGCCGCGATGGCCGCATCGCCTTTCAGGCGGGCTACGTCGCCAAGGAGCGCGATGTGCACCTTGTGACCGCGTTCGGCCAGCAGCCTGCCGGCGGCAAAACCATCCCCACCGTTATTGCCGGGACCCGCCACGACCAGGACACGCTGCCCTTGAAATTCGCCGACGCAATCGGCCACTGCCCGTCCCGCATTTTCCATGAGGTCGATGCCGGGCACGCCACCGGCAACCGCCAGCCGGTCGGCCTGCGCCATCTCAGCGATGGTGAGGAGCTCGTGCATCGGCGGACCCTAATCGCGGCCCTTAAACCGCACAAATCGTCAGCATTTGTGCTGCATTGCGGCTGGCAAAACCTTGTGCAGGGTGCTTAATTCCTGGGCGACGCTGCCAAGTATGGCCTCGAACCGCCGCCGATAATCCCGATAAATCTTTCTGAGCGTTGCGGTTTTCCGCTCAACCCGGCTTGGCACGTTAACTGCTAACCCAAGCGCGGTTCGTCCAGCGTAACGGGCGGCCGGGAGGATCAAAGGACACGCATGAAAAAGATCGAGGCCATCATCAAGCCGTTCAAACTCGACGAAGTGAAAGAAGCGCTCCAGGAAGTCGGGCTTCAGGGCATTACGGTCACCGAGGCCAAGGGCTTCGGCCGCCAGAAGGGCCACACCGAACTTTATCGCGGCGCGGAATACGTCGTCGATTTTCTCCCCAAGGTGAAAATCGAGATCGTGCTCGGCGAGCAGATGGTCGACAAGGCCATTGAAGCGATCAGGCGCGCAGCACAAACTGGCCGCATCGGTGACGGCAAGATTTTCGTCTCCACCATCGAGGAAGCCATCCGGATCCGCACAGGGGAATCCGGCAACGACGCCATCTAGCGCGAGCGACGTGCGAAACTGTAATCAGTTAGTTCGCGTAACGTTGTTCTAACCGGGGGAATGCAAAGCGATGACCACAGCTAAAAACGTAATGAAAATGATCAAGGACAACGACGTGAAGTACGTCGATTTCCGCTTCACCGATCCGCGCGGAAAATGGCAGCACGTCACGTTCGATGTCAGTTTGATCGAAGAGGACACATTCGCGGAAGGCCAGATGTTCGACGGCTCCTCGATCGCTGGATGGAAGGCGATCAACGAGTCGGACATGAACCTAATGCCCGACCCCGCCACCGCCTGCATCGACCCATTCTTTGCCGAGACGACTCTCGTCCTCGTGTGCGACGTGCTCGAGCCGACCACCGGCGAGCCCTACAATCGCGACCCACGCGGCATCGCCAAGAAGGCCGAGGCGATGGTGAAATCGATGGGCATCGGCGACACGGTGTTTTTCGGTCCCGAGGCTGAGTTCTTCG
>JAFAQJ010000415.1 GCA_019246455.1 Pseudolabrys sp. | reverse complement strand
TCGCCAATGCGAGGCATTGGGCGAATTTGCGTTGGCAGAGAAGATCAGAGAAATCTTAGTCGAAGAGCAGGATCATCAAATCGACTTGGCGACCGCGCTTGGCGAAGAGCCGCCCGACTTGTCAAACAAACAACCTTGACTAGCGCTCCGTCTACGGCGACGCGGTGGCCATAAAAAACACCCGCCATTGGCGGGTGTTTTCTTGTCGCGATCAGCGGCAGTTTTTGGTTGTTACTTTCCGCGTTTTTCATTCTTCATCTTCTCGGTCGACGGGGACTTGGTGCTGTTCGCCATAGACGATGCCAAGTGCCGTAACAAAAGAAATGGGAAACGCAGCATCATCCGGCTTCGGCATTTGCGACCGCCTGGTCAGGCCTCACGATGAAACGAATGTGGTCACCAGCATGGAAATTGCTGCAATAGCCATGACGCTTGTCGCTACCCATCCGATTGCCGTTAGCCATCCGCCGATCACGAAACGGCCCATGATTTTTTTGTTGGCGCCAATCAGTACCATCATGGCCATGACGGGGACCGCAACAATCCCATTAATGACCGCGCTCCACACCAGAGCTTTGATCGGATCGAGGGGAGACAGAGTAATTGCGATACCGCTAATCGTGGCGACGACAATTGCGCTATAGAAGGCTTTTGCCCTTTTAGGTTTGCGGTCTAGTCCGGTGGGCCAGCGAAGAGCTTCGCCAATGGCATAAGCGGCTGACCCTGCCAATACCGGTATGGCGAGAAGACCGGTGCCGATTACGCCCAGTGCAAAAACGATAAATGCAAAGGACCCTGCAATCGGTTTGAGCGCCTCTGCGGCTTGGCTTGATGTTTGGATGTCGGTTTTTCCTGCGACATGAAGTGTGGCCGCAGTCGTGACCATGATGGCCAAAGAACCGATATTGGAGAATGCCATTCCCACATAAGTGTCGGTTTTGATGCGGTCGAGCGCCCCGGGCCCCTGGTTTGGCGCAACGACAAGCGGTTTGCGTTTTTTCTTATCCTTAATCTCCTCGACTTCCTGCGATGCTTGCCAGAAAAAAAGATAGGGACTGATGGTCGTTCCGAATATCGCGACAACCAGAGTCCAGAATTCGGAGTTTGTCGAAAAGGTCGGAATGAAAAGTCCTCTCGCTGCTTCCGACCAAGGGACTTTGACAACAAGGGCTGTCCCGAAATAAGCGAAAAGAGCAAACGTCAACCACTTGAGTATTTTGACGTAGCGCGAGTAGGGAAGAAATACCTCAAGCCCAGCGCATATCACGCCGAAAATGCCAACGTAGATCGCCGTGTTGCCGCCCAAGAGAAGGCCGACGGCATCCGCCATCGCGCCGAGATCCGCTCCAATGTTAATAACGTTGGCGACGACCAGCAGAAAAATCAGCCCGTGAAGGACCGCCTTCGAATAGTGGTGGCGGATATTCGCGGCGATACCTCGTCCGGTCGTGCGGCCAATCCGCGCACTGATTTCCTGGACCGCCACCATCAACGGGTAGGTAAATAGGAGGGTCCACGTGATCGAAAACCCGAACTGCGCGCCGGCTTGCGAATATGTTGCGATCCCACTCGGATCATCGTCGGCGGCGCCGGTAATGAGACCAGGCCCCAAAGATTGTAGCCATCCCCTTTTGGGTTCGGCCGATGTCGCTGTACGGCTGCGGGCAGACATCTGGTTCGCGATCCAACGGAACAGAACCCGTTTTGACGATCTAAAGTTCCGTCCTGGACGCGTTCGGGCGCGCTAGCGGAGATTGCCGCCGGGGTGTGCGGAATGCGGCTCGCATCAGGAACTAAATTTGTTTGCGAGAATTCATAGAACATCAAACGTTCTAGCTGGGGCATAAACATGGTTGATCGTCCGGGACATCACGACGTGTGTTGGGGGGCGATCGTTGCCGGGACAGTCGTGTCCTGCGCCACGACTCTCATCGTTCTGGCTTTCGGTGTCGGCGGCGGCCTTACCGCTGTCTCGCCGTGGCGTGGAGAGGGCATGTCAGCCCCAGCATTTTCGATTGCGGCTGGGGTTTTTTTGGTTGCCGCCGCGATCATTGCCTCAGCTCTTGGGGGTTACATCACCGGGCGGCTGAGGCACTCATGGGATGATGTGCACGAACACGAGCGATTTTTTCGCGATACTGCGCACGGGTTCGTCACCTGGGCGCTGGCAACATTGGTAAGCGCCACGCTGCTTTCGGCCGCCACGACCCACATCGTCGCAGCCTCGTCGGCGGGCTCAATTCCCGCACTTGGCGCGGGCGCCGCGCAAAACGCTTCTAACAATGTCGGTGATCGCTATGCGGATATACTTCTGCGCGTCGACAATCCGGCCGCCCAGTCAAACCAGCAGTCCGACGGGAATGCCACCCGCAATGAACTGATCCGCCTCATCGGCCCCGCGACCCGTAAGGGTGGTGACGTGTCGCCAGCGGATCGTACGTATGCGGCACGCATCGTGGCGGCTCGAACCGGCTTGTCTCAGGCAGACGCCGAGCAGCGCGTCAATCAAACTCTCACGCAGGCAAAAGCGACTGCGGATGCGGCTCGGAAGTCGGCGCTAAAAGCGGCGCTTTGGCTGGCTGCGGCGCTCCTTGCGGGTGCTTTCGCCGCGATGCTCGGCGCGATCGAAGGGGGCAAGTTGCGTAACGCGCGCTGGTATGAAACCTCTACCACGGGGCTTTGACATGCCTATCCTTCTTTGGCTTCTAGGTGTCCCCTTCAGCATCATTATCCTGCTGATGCTGCTCGGCGCGGCTTAACCCGCAGACGTCTGTAAAATTTGCGAAGAGCGCCCAGCTTATGATGGACGCGGGGCCGCGCCTGCGGCCTTCGCATAATTCTTTTTCACAACGTCCAAGCGGATGTGCAGCTCTTTGAGTTTTGCGGTGGCACGCGTTAACGCCACCGGATCGTGCATATTATCTTTTGCAATCACCTTTTGCTCTGCGATTTGCTCTTCAAGGCGAGCGATTTCTTTTTCAAAGAGCTGAAGAGCTGGCTGAGGCATAACCGACGCTATGATGTGCACTGTTGGCGGCTGAATAAAACGCGCTGGTATCCTGGCCGTTCCTTCTCCTTCAAGTTCGCACAATGTCCAACGTGCGCCTCGAAAATCGGACGTACCGACAATCAAGACGGATCCGAAGAGCACGTTTCACGTGCCGTCTGTCATCACAGTCTTCTCCCAACGCGCGTTTGAAGTATTCAGGGAACAACGCAGGATAGAAGGAATTGTCTGAGGAACGCGTCATCCCGCGCATCGCGGGCTGGTTTTGCGCGAACGTTAGGGAGGCTTAAATGACATCATTTTCGAAATGTGCCGGCGCGATTGCCGTTGCCAGCCTATTGGCGCTATCCGCCGCAACACCGTCTAACGCCGAGGGCTGGCGCACGGGTGCTGCAGCGGCCGGCGGCTTCGTTGCGGGTGCAGCGATCGGCGCAGCCGCGGCGAACACTAACAACTATTACTATGGCGGGCCTGGCTACGGCTATTATGGGCCCGGTTATGCCTACGATCCTGGCTATGTCTATTATGGCGACTATGCATACAGCCCTCAGCCACAGGTCATTGTAGGTCCGCAATATCCGGTAACCGGACGTTGCTGGAAGTCCACCGATGACAGCCGCGGCTTCGGCTATTACGGGTCCTGCAACACGCCAACCCATCGGGTGGGATCGCGTCATCTTAATCGTTAGTTGCATGGCGTTGCGATAAAAAGGCGGGCATCCCAGCCCGCCTTTTCTTTATATTTGCCCAAGGAGAATTCATCGCGCTCCCTGAAACGGAGCCTCAAATTCCGTGTTCCCGATTTTTATTTTCCCTGTTTGTTTGCCGTGATGATCTTTGTCAGTTTCAAGTTCGGGTCGGATTTAGGTCCATCTTATTCCGCGTTACCGCGGAGACGTGGCCGATCCAAGTGGGGGCATTGGATGCGTGCTATCACGTAAATAGCCCTGACATGATGGGGTGGGTAATCCGCGCGATTAATTGTCGGTTGCGTCAGCGATTTATCTATTCGCGCGTCTATTGCGCCAAATAACAAACCGAGGGGGGAAAACCATGCCGGAGCAAACGATGATACGCGTATCGCGTCTGCTTGATGAGCGGGGGCTGAGCTCGTTTCATTACAGCCTGATCTTCTGGTGCGTGCTGCTGTCCCTGATTGATGGTTACGATATCGCCGCGATCGCCTTTGCTGCGCCGCACCTGATGCGCGACTGGCACCTCACCGACCGGTCTGCGCTCGGACCCGTGTTCAGCGCAAGCCTTGTCGGCATCCTCTTTGGCTCGGCATTGTTCGGCTGGATCGGCGACCGGTGGGGCCGTAAGGTTGCGTTGATCGCCTCCAATGTCCTGTTCGGCGTCTTCACGCTTGCGGCAGCGTGGTCGACGAATCTTGAGCAACTGTCGCTGCTACGCCTGCTCGCCGGCCTCGGTATCGGCGGCGTCATTCCGAACATTGTGGCCCTCAACGCGGAGTCATCTCCACGTCGCCTGCGTGCGACGGTCGCATTGATCGGGGTCGGGTTCGTGCCTTTGGGCGGCGCGATCCCGGGCCTCGTCGCCGGCATCCTCGTGCCGACTTATGGCTGGCAGATCTTGTTTACGCTCGGCGGCATCTTGCCGATCGTATTGGCCGTGCTCGGGACTTTCACCTTGCCCGAATCCATCAAGTTCATGGCGCTGCATGAAAGCCAACGCGGCAAGATGGAAAAGACCATCCGAAAACTCGACCCGAATTATGTCGTGCCGCCCAACGCTAAGTTCGTCATCGAGGATGAACAGCAATTCCCTGGGTTCAATCCGGTGTACCTGTTCAAGCAGGGCCTGTGGCTGATCACACCACTGCTGTGGTTGCTGTTTGCGCTGAATTTGATGGGATACTACTTCCTACTCTCCTGGACGCCGACGCTCATGGCCGTGTTGAAGCTGCCGCCCTCGGTCGGCGCGATGGCGGGCGCAATGATTCAGGTCGGCGGCACCGTCGGCTCGCTGGCACTTTCGCGCTGGTTCCAGCAGCGCCAGTTCCTGGCGATCGCGATCGTGTTCGTGATCGCGGTGCCTGCTGTCGCGTCGATCGGCTACGCGGGCGTGACCTCGACGACAGCTTTGGCGATTGCGACGTTCTTCGCCGGCTTCTGCGTGCTGGGAATCCAGACTGGCATTAACGTTGTCGGAGCATTGGTCTACCCGACCTCGCTCCGCGCCAACGGCTCGGGCTGGGAGCTCGGTATCGGCCGCGTCGGCTCAATCGTCGGACCAATGCTCGGCGCACTGTTCACCGGGATGTCGGTCGAGAAGCTCTACGTCTGGTCGGCAATACCGTTCGCAATCGGCGCAGTCGTGTGCTTCGCGATCTACCGGCTCAACGAGGAGCGGCTGGCAAAGGACCCTGACCTGCGGTAGGCGTGCTAAACAAATCGCGAATGGTCGCGAGTATGATGCAGAATTGACGATTGGACCCTCATCAATTTCGCTGGTACCGAGAATTCCCCTCCCTATTCCTGATTTATTTTCCCTGTTTATTTCGCGGGGCAGGCTTCGACCGTTCGAGACTATCCGGATCTGACCGCTAACTTCATTCTCGCCTGGTCTCCCGGGCCGCGAATTCGCTAAA
>JAFAQJ010000393.1 GCA_019246455.1 Pseudolabrys sp. | reverse complement strand
CTTCGGCGAGTGGCGCAACTGCAAGATCGCCATCCTTGCGTTGCTCGGCGCCACGGCCGGCGAAGCGGTTGTTTGGTACGGCGGTCAGTTCTATGCGCTGTTCTTCCTCACTCAGACCTTGAAGGTCCCCGGTGTCACGGCGCAAATCCTGATCGCCATCGCGCTCGCGATCGGGACACCCTGCTTCATCCTGTTCGGGGCGCTGTCCGATCGCATCGGCCGCAAGCCGATCATGATGGCGGGTTTCGCTCTGGCTGCGATCACCTACTTCCCGATCTTCCAAGGCCTCACCCACTTCGCCAATCCGAAGCTGGAAGCGGCCTTGTCGGCATCGCCGATCGTCGTGACCGCGGACCCCTCGACCTGCTCGTTCCAGTTCAAAGCGACGGGCACCGAGACGTTCACTACGGACTGCGACAAGATCAAAGCCGCGCTGGTCGGCCTTTCGGCCAACTACACCAATGTCGAGGCGGCGAAAGGCGCTCCGGCGTCGGTCAAGATCGGCAACGACACGCTCTCAGGAGCAGCCGCCACGCCGGCCGCAATCGCCGCCGCGGTGAAGACGCATGGCTATCCGGCGGGCGCCGATCCGAACGACATCAACTATCCGATGACGGTGCTCCTGCTCACGATCCTCGTCATCTATGTGACGATGGTGTACGGGCCGATCGCCGCCTGGCTGGTTGAGCTATTCCCGACGAGGATCCGCTACTCGGGGCTGTCGCTGCCGTATCACATCGGTAACGGCTGGTTCGGCGGCTTCCTGCCGGCGACGGTGTTCGCGATTGTGGCCGCCACGGGCAACATCTATTCCGGCCTGTGGTACCCGATCGTGGTCGCGACGATGAGCTTCGTCGTGGCGCTCATCTTCCTGCCGGAAACCAAGGATCGCGACATCTCGACCTTGTAACGGCTGACGGGCTCCCAAAGCGCCCGTGGCTTACTCTCGAGGCCCCATGCGTGACCCGCATGGGGCCTTCTTCTTTGCAGGCGCCGGCCGCAGCCGTCACGGACCTTGTGGGTCCGCCGCGACGCTGATAGCTGTCGCGGCGCATAACGGTTTGGGCCGGGTTAGCTCAGCGGTAGAGCAGCGGTTTTGTAAACCGAAGGTCGGGGGTTCAATCCCCTCACCCGGCACCAGATTTCGGCAAACTTGCCGACTTTTTATGCTCGATCAAAATCAGCGCGGCCTGAGGCCGGGAACCGACTTGTGAGGCTAATCCCGCCTGTGCAACACTATGGCTGTAAGTTGCTGCATTTGGAGATAACTAGCATGCCGCAGGGCACCGTTAAGTGGTTCAACCCGACGAAGGGCTACGGCTTTATTCAGCCGCAAGAAGGTGGGAAGGATGTGTTCGTGCACATCTCCGCCGTTGAGCGCGCAGGCCTTAGCACTCTGAACGAGGGCCAGACCGTCCAGTTCGAGCTCGTCGAGAACCGCGGAAAGACTTCCGC
Source organism: Pseudolabrys sp. (assembly GCA_019246455.1). Classification (GTDB taxonomy): domain Bacteria; phylum Pseudomonadota; class Alphaproteobacteria; order Rhizobiales; family Xanthobacteraceae; genus Pseudolabrys. Next base: position 3,896 of record JAFAQJ010000393.1, on the reverse strand, counting down.
GGAGAACCTCAAGGTCAAGTAGACCTCCTCGCCCGCGTCCTTAATCCGGCCGCATCGCGATCAAAATTAGCCGCCGAGCAATTTGCCCGGCGGTTTACGCGCGTCTGCATATCAGCGCTTGAGGTGTTCCAGTTCCGGAAATGGCTGATAAGCCGCTTCTTCGCACAGTGCCTCGGCCGCCTCGCGGGGGTTATCGTAGAAGACGTCCAAACGTCCCGACACAAACGCCACCGCGCCGGTTTTCGGCCCCGCGTAATTGCCACTCGACCTGCGGGCGTCGTAGCGCACGCAAATGAGATAACGATCGGCAGGATCAGCCGGCAAAGTTTTGCGGAACGGCTGTGAGATCATGGCGCCGCGCACGCCGTCCGGATTGTTCAAATAGGTACGCATAAAGGCCAGAATGTCGGCCTTCGCGTTGGTCGGCGGAATGTTGCGCGCCTCCCATTGTGCCTTGAGATCGGCTTGGCTTGGTTCACGCGAAGTCGAGCAAGCCGAGGTCAGAAGCAGCGCTGCGAGCGCGGTTGCGATCGCCGGTAGAGGGAGGACTTCGGGATATCTCGCCATATTCCGGGGTTATATATCCGGGCGGACGAACATCACATAGAGCATCTTGCCATGAGTGGATTGAGCCGGCGTGACTTGCTGCGCAACTCGGCCGCCGCCGCGACGTTGGCCTGGGGCGCAGCGGCCAGGGCGTCGGCCCCTGTCGCCAAGACGCAAGGGCCCGGTGTTTACCGGCTGAAGCTCGGCACTTATCAGATCACGGCCTTGTACGACGGCCTTTGGCCCATTCCGATCAACGACGACTTTATTCGCAACGCGAGCCGCGCCCAGGTCAACAAGGCCCTAGAGACGGACTTTCTCGCTCCAAACATTCTGCCGATCTCCTTCACGGCGTTGCTGGTCAACACCGGCAAGAAGCTCATCCTGATCGATACCGGAACGGCCGGGCAGATTACCGACAGCGCCGGCACGTTGCTCGCGAATCTCGCCGTGGCGGGTGTATCGCCGAAACAAATCGATACGGTCTTGATCTCGCATTTCCATCCCGATCATATCAACGGCATCAAGACCAAAGACGGCACCAAAGTATTCACGAATGCCGAGATCCAGGTGCCAGAGGGCGAGTGGGCATTCTGGATGGACGATTCCAATCTTCGCGCCGCGAGCGGCACCGTGCACAAATACTTCCTCAATACCCGCCGGATTTTCCGCGATATCGCCAAGGACGTGCGCCGCTTCTCGCCGGGCGGCGAAGTTGCGCCCGGCATCATGTCGCTACCGGCCTACGGCCACACGCCGGGGCACTGCGCCTTCATGATCTCGTCGGGGAGCGACAACATGCTGGTGTTGAGCGATAGCGTGCGTGATCCCTCGCTATTCGTTCGCCATCCCGACTGGCAGCCGACTTTTGACATGGATGGGCCGACGGCGGTCGACACGCGACGTCACCTGCTCGACCGTGCCGCGAATGACCGCCTGCTGGTGCACGGCTATCATTTCCCGTTCCCGGCCTCGGGCCACATCATTAAGGCCGGGCGCGATTTCGAGCTCGTGTCGGTACAATGGACTCCGCTTTAGCGCGTCAGTTCGAAAGCCGCGCGCCCGCTTCGTCCACGGTCTTCGCCCAGCGCGCGATCTCCGACTTTGTGAGTCTGGCAAGGTCGTCGGACGATCCGCTAACCGGATCGACGCCCTGCATCATCAGCGTTTTCTTTACGTCGGGCGAATTAATCACTTTGGCGATCGCGTCATGCAGCTTGGCGACGATCGCCGGCGGCGTCTTGGCGGGCGCATAGACGCCGAACCAAGCCGACACGACGAAGTCTTCCATGCTGGCTTCCTTCATGGTCGGCACATTCGGCAAGGCGTCGATGCGCGACGCACTAGTGATTGCGAGCGGTCGCATCGTGCCTTCCGCGATGTGCGCCAGCATCGGCAGGTAGTGGTAGAACATCATCTGGATATCGCCACGGATCAGGCTCGTGATCGCGTCGGCGCCACCTTTGTACGGCACGTGGACTGCTTTGACCTGCTGACGCGACGCAAACAGCGCGCCCGCCAGATGATTGGACGTGCCGTTGCCGGATGAGCCATAATTGACCTCGCCGGGATGGGCGCGCATGTACGCGGCGAGTTCGGCAACGGTTTTGACGGGTAGCTTCGGATTGACGACCAACACGTTCGGCGCCGTGCCGAACTGGATGACCGGCGCAAAATCCGTGATCGGATCATAGGTAATCTTCGGATAGACGGCGGGATTGATCGAATGGGTGCCGATCGTGCCCATCAGGATGGTGTAGCCGTCGGGCGCTGCCTTCGCGACCGCATCGGTGCCGACAATACCGCCGGCGCCACCGCGATTGTCCACCACTACGGTCTGGCCGATCACGTTGCTCAAATTGCTCGCCATGATGCGACCGACCAGATCGGTCGTGCTGCCCGCCGGAAAGGGAACGATCAGAGTGATCGGTTTGCTCGGGTAGCTTTGCGCGCCGGCGGCAAAGCTGAAGGCACACAGCGCGAGGCCAGCACAAAGCCAGCGAGACAGACGGCGCATCTTCCCTCCCCGATCGTCTTGGACGCGCTTGACCGCGCGTCTCTACATCTTGGACAGTTTGCCGATATCGACCGCCTGCGCATAGGCCAATTTCGATGCCGGATCGCCCGAGCCCTGAACGTGAACCAGGAACTTGTTGGCGACGAGCAGCATGACATCGCCGTCATTGGTCTGGACCGCCCGCTGGTCACCCACCTTGATGAGCTTGCCCATCGCGCCCGCCAGGGCGGGATTGTTCAGCATGGGACCGAATTGCATGATCATCGCGCTGTCACCGGTGATCGAAACCTCGACATTGTCACCTTTGGCATTGGTGTAATTGCGCATGGCGGTTGAAGCCCCGCCGAACATCGCCGCGCCCACCGCATTCGCCTGCGGCTTCTCGGCGGTCCAACCCGGCAGCGCGTTGGGCAGCAGCGCCAGGAAGCCCTCGGCGTTCTTTTGCGCGATCAACTGGGACGCGACGTCGAGCGATTGCTTGGCGCCCGCCATGTCGCCGCTTTGATACGCCTTCTTGGCCTGGTCCATAGCGTCAAGAATATCATCGGCGGCAAAAGCCGGAGCGGCCGCCAGAATGGCGGCCGCAATAGTCAGCGCACGAACGAAGTTCATCGAAGCCCCCTGCGAGTCGTCAGCGGGATTCTATGTCATTCATGCTAGCGCGGTAAGGCGGTTGGGACCTCGGTGGCCACGCGGACGCCGCCATAAATCCCCAAACCGGGACGTAAGAATCCGTAGGGATTCTGATACTGGTAGTTGAACAAGTTGTCGGCTCGCGCGAACACCGTCATCCGCTGGTCGACATCATAGTTCGCCGCGAGATTAACGGTCGTATAAGGCGGGGCGTCGAGCCGCGGGATAAAGACCGCGGTGTCGCGGTTGACATCGACCCACGTGCTGACGTGCAGCACCGTGGCAGCCACGGTCAAACCGGTGATCGGTGTCCAGATCGCGGCGAGACTGGTTTTGTTGCCCGGCCGCCGTGCGAGGCCGAGCCCGGTCGTGACGTCTTCCGTCCGCGTCACAGTGTAGTCGGCCCGAACCTTCAACTGGTCAGTCACGATCGCGGCCACGAACGACTCGACGCCGCTCATCTTCGCTTCGCCGATATTCATATAGGTCGACGTGAAGCTCACGCCGTTGAATTGATTAACGATGAGATTCTCGATGTCGTTCTTAAAATAGGTGGCGCCAAAGTTGATCCGGCCGCCGAACAACGGCTGCTCGAAACCGAAGTCATAGCCCTTGCTGGTTTCCGGCCGCAGGTTGGGATTCGCGACCTGGAAGAACGAGGGATTGTTGACGTAAAGTTCAACCAGCGTCGGTGCTTTGA
>JAFAQJ010000372.1 GCA_019246455.1 Pseudolabrys sp. | reverse complement strand
TAGGGCATCTGTCATGGCTTTTCCCAATCGAGATTTTTCTGGACGCGTCAGCACGATTGCTGCAGCTGTGGACCCCGCCACGCATCGCCTGGTCGTGCGCTCTGAGATTGTCGATAGCGAGCATGCTCTGCGGCCCGGGATGCTCGCCACGTTCGTCATCGAAACTGCAGAGCCTATTCGCGGTCTGGCGATCCCGCTGAACGGCGTCGTCCGCGAGGGCGACGGGACGATGTCGGTTTGGGTGACGACGGATGCCCGGCGTTTCGAGAAACGGACGATCAAGACCGGCCGGCAACATGCGGGCTACTACGAGATCATCGAGGGAGCACAACAAGGCGACCGGGTTGCGACCGATGGCGCGCTGCTGCTGAGTAACTTCTTTGCCACCGCAACCCCCGGCTGACGTAGTTGAGTTAGCGTGTGTTGAAGCCTCTTCTCGCCTTCGGACTTACTCGGCGGCCGATCGTCCTGCTTCTGCTGCTGGTTTTCGTCGTCGGCGGTCTTGCTGCCTTCGCCAGACTTAATATTGAAGCTTATCCAAACCCTGCACCCGTGATCCTTGAGATCACCGCCCAAGCGCCCGGCCTGTCGGCCGAAGAAATGGAGCGCTACTACACGATTCCACTCGAAGTCGGACTCGCAACGACGCCTGATGTCGACGTCATCCGCTCAACGTCGTTCTATGGCTTGTCCTTTGTCCGGGTCGTTTTCAAATACGGCGTCGACTACTACTTTGCCCGCACACAGACAGCTTTGAATCTCCAGCAGAATGTCAATCTCCCGAATAACGTACAGCCGGCGATCCAGGGGTCGAGTCTGGTCGGCGAAATTTTTCGTTACCAGATTGCTGGCCCACCAAATTTCGGCCTGACCAACTTACGCACTGTGCAGGATTGGGTGCTGCAGCGCCGGCTCCTTGCCGTGCCCGGCGTCATTCAGGTCAATACTTGGGGCGGGACGACAAAAGAGTACGAAGTAGAAGTCGACCCGCATAAACTCGAAGCGTACAATATCTCGCTGCCTCAAATTATTTCAGCGATCGGCAATGCCAACATCAACGTCGGCGGCAGGACCATCAATATTGGGCAGCAGTCCGTCAATATTCGCGGAATCGGCCTCATTAATAGCGGTGGGGACGAAGACCTAACGCAAGGCCGCCGCATCAACGATATCGAGGACATCGTCCTCAACCAATCTAACGGCGTCCCTGTCCAGGTCAAAAATGTTGCGAAAGTCTACATCGGCAACATTCCGAGACTCGGAAAGGCCGGACGGGATAATGATGATGACGTCGTAGCGGCCATCGTCGTCATGAATCGTACGATGCACACCAACGATGTGCTGCCCAAAGTCGAAGCCGAGATCGCGAAGATCAATGCTGATGGCACGCTCCCCCCAGGGGTAAAGCTCGTGCCATACTATGACCGTGGCGCGCTCGTCTCTGTAACGACCAAGACGGTCCTGCACAATCTCGCGTTTGGTTGTATCCTCATTTTCTTAATCCAGTGGGCTTTTCTCGGCGACTTGCGCAGCGCCATTGTCGTCGCTGCCAATATTCCGTTCGCACTTTTTTTCAGCATTATCGTGCTGGTGCTGCGCGGAGAGGACGCCAACCTGCTGTCTTTGGGCGCCGTTGATTTCGGGATCGTCGTCGACGCCGCCGTCATTTTGGTCGAGAACGTTTATCGAAACCTCCAACTACCAGCCAGCGAGCGCCGGCAACTCATTCAGTCCTACAGTGCGAGCGCCTCGACTACTTCGTCCGAATCTACCGCGTCGGCCTGGTCCGACCGATTGCGCCTGATCCTGATCAGCGCGTTGCAAATCGACCGCGCAGTTTTTTTCTCGACCGTAATTATCGTGGCGGCGTTCATTCCCCTTTTCACCATGCAGGGAATTGAGGGGCAGATTTTCGGGCCAATGGCACGAACATACGGGTATGCTTTGGCGGGGGCGCTTCTCGCGACCTTTACGATAACGCCATGCCTCACGTCGTTGCTGGTGCCAGAACGCGTTGCCGAAGTCGAAACGCGGCTCGTGACTGCACTGAGATCGATCCACACCCCGGTGCTGCGGTGGTCGTTTCGCAATCCTGACCGGATAGCCGCTATCGCGATCGTGTTCTTTGCGGCCGTTAGCCTAGCAGCCTGGCGGCTCGGGACCGAGTTCTTACCCACTCTCGAAGAGGGCAATCTCTGGATTCGGGCCTCAATGCCGCCGACCATATCCCTCGAGGCTGGCATGCCCCTGGTCGAGCGAATGCGACAGATTATCCGCGCTCACCCGGAAGTCGTCACCGTGGTCTCCCAACATGGCCGTCCGGACGACGGAAGTGACGCCTCCGGCTTCAACAACGCGGAGTTTTTCGTGCCACTGAAGCCTTTCGATCAGTGGCCGCCACGGAAGACCAAAGAGGATCTTATCAACGAATTGCAAACCGAGTTCGCCAAGGAGTTCGTCGGTATCGGCTTCAACTTCTCGCAGTACATCCAGGATAACATCGAGGAGCAACTATCGGGCGTCAAGGGCGCGAACTCCGTAAAGATCATTGGCCGCGATCTCGCGACGCTCGAGCGTATTGCCGACGACGTCTTCCATCAAATGCAGAACATTAGAGGGGTCACTGATCTCGGCGTCTTCCGCGTACTCGGTCAGCCAAACCTCAATATCGCCGTCGACCGCGAGCGCGCGGCTCGTTATGGCCTCAACGTGACCGATATCACAGCCGCCGTTCAGGCGGCGCTTGGCGGCCAGGTGGCGACAACGCTATTGGAAGCAGACCGGCAATTTAACGTCACCGTTCGATTTGCGCCCGAGTATCGTGGTGATTTCGCCGCGATTCGATCGATCAAAGTCGCGGTCGCAACCTCGAGTGGCGGGAACGCCTATGTACCTCTTGGCGAGCTCGCCGCCATCACTCTTGAGACCGGTGCGACTTTTATCTACCGCGAACAAAATCAGCGATATATTCCGATCAAATTCAGTGTGCGGGACCGCGATCTCGGTAGTGCTGTTCAAGAATCGCGGCAACGAATCTCCGATAACGTAAAATTGCCGACAGGATACCGGATCGAGTTCGCCGGCGAGTTTGAGTCGCTACGCCAAGCCCAGCGCCGCCTGGCGATCATGATCCCCATCAGCCTGCTGCTCATCCTGATGCTGCTTTATGCCCTGTTCAACTCGTGGCGCGATAGTCTGCTGGCGCTGGCAAATATCCCGTTTGCGGTCGGTGGCGGCGTCATGGCCCTGTACGTAACCGGGTTGAATTTCAGCATTTCTGCCGCCATCGGTTTCGTATCTTTGCTTGGGGTCTCGGTGATGAGCGCGATCCTGCTGATCAACAGTTACAAGAGAGTGATCACCATGGAGAAGAAACCCGTGGACGCCATGTTCCGGGCGGTCGAAGAACAAATGCGGCCCATTCTGATGATGGCGCTTTCGGCATGCATCGGACTTTTCCCTGCGGCGATCTCAACCGGAATAGGCAGTCAGGTGCAGAAGCCGCTTGCCACCGTCGTCGTCGGCGGGATGCTGATCAGCCCCGTCATGTTGCTGGTCGTGATGCCGGCCCTGCATATCCTGGTTTTGAAGCGCCGCCGCTCGACTTAAAAGCCGCCGCCTCATGGCGGTTAGAGCGTTCAAAAACTGATTGCGCGGCCATCGCGGCCATGATGTC
>JAFAQJ010000250.1 GCA_019246455.1 Pseudolabrys sp. | reverse complement strand
GCGAGCGTTTCAGCGAGCATTGCGTGCCCGCCGCTGCTGCAGCACGCCCGCGGCCCGGATCGCTTGCGACACGCCTTGCAACGCCATCAGCACCGCGAACACCGGGATCAGCGTCTTGAACAGGAACACCAGCGGCAGGCCACTCGCCTCCTGCGAGCGCTCGAGGATCGCCCAGGAACGCGCGGTAAAGCTCCAGGCGAAGGCGAACAACACGGCCATGAACGGCAGCAGCAGAAGCAACGCCCCCGCGAGATCGATTTTGGCGCGGGTGCGCGCCGGCAGATCGCCATAGAAGATGTCAACCCGAACATGCCCGCCAACCTGCAGCGTCCACGCCGCGGCCATCAGGAACAATGCGCCGTGTGCGTAGAGCACGGTTTCGGTGAGCCAGATCGAGCCGACGCCTAACAGATAGCGCGCCACGACCAGCGCGAATTGCAGCAGCACGATGACGAGGCACAGCCACGCCGCCGCACGGCCGACCGCGGCGGTGAACCAGTCGATGGCGTCAGCCATGCTTTGGGAAGACGTCGCCATGCGCACGATGATGACACAAAGCGCCGCCTTCCGCTAAAGTCGGACCATGTCCGGGCACGATCACCATCATCACGATCACGACCATTCCGAACTGTCGGAAACCGAATTGCGCGTGCGCGCTCTCGAAACCGTGCTGACCGAGAAGGGTTATGTCGATCCCAAGGCGCTCGACCTTTTGATCGAGACCTATGAGAAGAAAGTCGGGCCGCGCAACGGCGCCCGCGTCGTCGCGAAGGCCTGGGCCGATCCGGCCTATCGCGCGCGGCTCCTCAAAGACGGCACGCCCGCTATCGCCGAAGTCGGCTATGCCGGTCGCCAGGGCGAACACATCGTCGCGCTCGAGAACACGCGGCAGCGCCACAACATGGTCGTGTGCACGCTCTGCTCCTGTTATCCGTGGCCGGTGCTGGGCCTGCCGCCGGTCTGGTACAAATCGGCGCCCTATCGCTCGCGCGCGGTCAGCGATCCGCGCGGCGTGCTCGCCGATTTCGGCGTGAGCTTGCCGAAAGACACCGAAATTCGCGTCTGGGATTCGACCGCCGAAATCCGATACCTCGTCCTGCCGATGCGGCCCACCGGCACCGAAGGCTGGAGCGAGGAGAAGCTCGCCGACCTCGTGACGCGCGACTCGATGATCGGCACGGGCCTGGCGAAGAACCCGGGGGAGGTGAAATGACCGATGGCGCACAGGACATGGGCGGCGTCAAAGGTTTCGGCAAGGTCGAACCGGAGCGCGACGAGCCGGTCTTCCATGCCGAATGGGAAAAGCGCGCTTTCGCGCTGACGCTGGCGATGGGCAAGCCCGGCGGCTGGAATATCGATATGTCGCGCTCGGCCCGCGAAAACCGGCCGAACGCCGAATATCTGCGCATGACCTATTACGAGATCTGGCTCGCCGGCCTCGAAAAGTTGATGGCCGAGCGGCATCTCGTCGAGAATGACGAGATCGAAACCGGCCATTCGCTGCACAAGTCGAAAGCGGTAGCGGTGCTGTCATCCGACGACGTCGAGAAGACGTTGCATCGCGGCGGGCCAACCGAGCGCGAACCTAAGGCGCCGGCGCAATTCAACGTTGGCGACCGCGTGCGCATGAAGACGACGAATCCGCCGACTCACACGCGGCTGCCGCGCTATACGCGCGGCAAGGAAGGCACCATCGAGCGCGTGCTCGGCTGTCATGTGTTTCCCGACAGCAACGCGCTCGGCCAAGGCGAAGATCCGCGCTGGCTCTACACCGTGAAGTTCTCGGCGCGCGAACTGTTCGGTGCCGAGGGCGATCCCTCCTCGCACGTCTCGATCGATGCGTGGGAGCCGTATATGGAGAAAGCCTGATGCCGCTCGACCCGCGCTCCGCCCTGCGCGCCGCGATCTCGGTGCCTGGCGTGCCGCGCGACGCCGACGGCCCGGTGTTCCGCGAGCCGTGGGAGGCGCAGGCTTTCGCCATGGCGCTCGCGCTGCACGAGCGTGGCGTGTTCACCTGGACGGAATGGGCGTCAGCGCTCGCCGCCGAGATCAAGCGAGCGCAAGCCGCTGGCGATCCGGACACCGGCGAAACCTACTACCGGCACTGGCTCAGCACGCTGGAGAGACTTGTGGCCGATAAAGGCGTCACCACCACCGACACGCTCATTCGCTACCGCGATGCGTGGGATCACGCCTGCGACCGCACGCCGCATGGCCAGCCGATCGGGCTAACGCCCGCCGATTTCAGCCACTAAGGTCTCGACCAACTTCGCCGCCGGCATCTCACGTGCGCGGGTGACGCCGCGTCCGGCCCACAACGAAATGTAATCGGGTTTGCCCTGCTTGCCGGCCTCGTTGCGCATCGGCCGCGTGAGATCGTTTTGCTGCCGAAACGGCAATATCCAGTCTTCCTTCGCCGCGCCGATGAAGCCGTTGCGCAGGCCGCGCGCCGGGCGGCCTGAATAGGCTCGCGTGATGACGGTCGTGTCGGTCCGCGCAGCAAGCAGCGCCTGCTTGTAGGCCGGTGGCGCGCCGCTTTCCGGGCATGGCAGGAACGCGGTGCCGAGCTGTGCCGCGGCCGCGCCGAGCGCGAGCACTTCGGCAATGTCTTTGCCGTCCATGATGCCGCCTGATGCAATCACCGGCACGTTCACGTCCTTGAGCAGGCCGCGCACCAGTTCGCGCATCGGCACCATCGATGCGTCGAATGGTACGAGGAAGGTGCCGCGATGGCACCGGCCTCCTCGCCCTGCGCGGCAATCGATTGAACGCCGGCAGCTTCCAGCGCGCGACCCTCCTCGACCGTGGTCGCGGTGCCGCAGGTCATGATGCCGGCCTTGTGAACGCGCGCGAGCGTGTCGGCTGACGGCAAGCCGAACGTAAAGCTGAACGTTGCCGGTCGCGCCTCGATCACTGCAGCCAATTGATCCTCGAACGGGCTGGCTGGATTTGGCGGTAAGACAGGCGGCGGCAGACCCAGTCTGTCGTGGACGCCGCGCATGAGATCGAGCATCGGCGTCGGATCGACGTGGCGGTTCGGTTCATAACCGCCGGCGAACAGGTTGATCGCGAAAGGCCGAGACGTTAGCGCGCGGATTTGCTTCGCGGTGTCGAGAATCTGCTGCGGTGTCGAATACGCGCCACCCCACGAGCCGAGCCCGCCGGCATTCGACACCGCGGCCACAAGCTCCGGCGTGCCACCCGATCCGGCCATCGGCGCAAGAACGATCGGATGCTCGATCCCCAGCCGCTTGAGAAAATCTCTCGGCATGGGCGCAGGTTAACCCCGCGCCCGCGCGCGACAATTCGTTTGTGACGAGGTTAACCTTCGCGCGTCGAGAACGTTCACACGCCCATCAGGCGTTCCGTGACGATGTAGCCGGTCAAGAGCAGCACGCCGAACACCAGCACCGCAGCGGCGGCGAGCGTTTCGAAGGCACGCAACGCCAGCATTCCCGGGCCCGGTCTCGCCTTGGCGAAACGTCCCGCGAGACCGCGCGCGCCGACCGCGAGCGTCGCGATCGCCGCCACGGTGATCGCCGTGCCGATCCCCATGACGAAAGTCGAGGCGACGCCGATCCAGAAAAGTCCTTGCGCCAGCGCGAAAACCAGCACAATGATGGCGCCGGAACAGGGTCGAAGTCCTACCGCTACGATCGCCGACAGACCGCGCTTTAACCAGTTGCGGCCCTTGA
>JAFAQJ010000444.1 GCA_019246455.1 Pseudolabrys sp. | reverse complement strand
AACGCGCTGCTGCTGGCCGCCGGAGAGCTGCGAGGCCTTGCGCTCGGCGAACGCGCGCATCTGCACGAGATCGAGCGCGCGGGCCACCTTGTCTGCGATCTCGGCTGCCGGCGCTTTGCGCACCCGCAATCCATAGGCGACGTTGTCGAACACACTCATGTGCGGCCAGATCGCGTAAGACTGGAACACCATCGACAAACCGCGCTTTTCGGCAGGCACATTGATCCGGCCGGCGCTCGAATAAACCGGCTTGCCGTCGATGCGGATTTCACCGGCGCTGGGCTGCTCAAGGCCGGCGACAGCCCGCAACGTCGTGGTCTTGCCGCAGCCGGACGGGCCGAGCAGCGTCAGCTGCTCGCCGGGCATCACCGAGAAACTGACCCCGCGCACGGCCTGGACGCCGCCGTAGCGGATTTCGAGATTCTCGACTTCGATATGCGGGCGCGTCGGCATCGTCACTCCGCCTGTTGCGCGCCGAGCCGGCGCGTTGCGATGACGAGGACGATCATGGCGGCGGCGATCACCAAAGTCTGGATTAAGGCCAAAGTCGCCGTGAGCTCGGATGCCGTGCCGAACCAGGATTCGACGATCGACGGCGTGATCACCTTGGAGTGTGGCCCCATCAGCAAAATCGAGGCGCCGAGCTCGCGCACGCTGGCAATGAACAGCAGGAGCCACGCAGCGATCAGGCCCGGTATCAAGAGCGGCACCGTCACCGTGCGCGTACGGAAGGTCCACGACGCGCCGCACATCTGCGCGCATTCCTCAAGACTTTTGTCGATCTGCAACATCACCCCGGATATGGTGCGCACGCCGAGTGGCAGGAACACCGTGAGATAAGCGATCAGCAATAGCCACAGCGTGCCGTAAATCGGGATTGGAAACACCACCCACGCCCACATCATGCCGAACGCGAACACCAACCGCGGCACGGCTTGCGGGAACATCACGACATATTCGATCCAACCGACGCCCGGCAGCCGCGAGCGGTAGATCAGCCAGGCTAAAAGGCCCATCAGCACGATGCCCACGCTCGCGGTGCCGAAGGCGAGAATGAGACTATTGCCGAGCGCCGAGCGCGCGGCGTTCATCGACATCGCCGCGCGGAAATTGTTGAGGGTGAAGTTGTCGGCAGCCGGGAAGGCGACGGCGATTTTCTGCACCGAGGCAAACAACAACGTTGCGATCGGCAGGACGACCGCGGCCAGCAGATAGAACACGCACACCACTAACAAGATGTAGCGGAGCCCTCTGACATCGCTGACCCGCGGCCGAAACGCCTTGCCGGTGATGGTGACGTAGCTGCCAGCCGACACGATGCGCCGGTAGATGAAGAGCATCACGAACATCACGGCGAACAGCGACACGCCCATCGCGGCGGCGAGCTGCACGCGCGGCGGATATTGCTGAACCAGCTGGTAGATCGCGGTGGTCACGACGTAATAGCGATTGGGCGAGCCGAGCACCAGCGCGACCGCGAACGAGCCGAGCATTTCCGCGAACACAAAGATCGCAGCGCCGAGCACGCCCGGGATGACCAGCGGCAGCGTCACCCGCAGCATGGTGCGCCAGCGGCTCGCCCCCATCACTTGCGAGGCCTCTTCAAGCGAGGGATCCATCGACTTCATCACCGCCGCGATCATCACGAAGGCGACGGAGCCTTCGAATAGCGCCATCACCCAGGCGATGCCGAACGGCGTGTTGATATCGAAGATGTGGCCGGAGCCGCCGAGCGCGCGCCAAACCTGATTGATGAAGCCGGATTCCGGCGAGCCGAGCATGCTCCACGCGAGCGCGCCGAGCAGGGGCGTCAGGTAATACGGCATCGCCATCGCCTGCTCGAAGATGCGCCGGCCCGGCACGTTGGTGCGTGCCAAGATCCACGCCATGACGAAGCCGATCACGAGCGCCATAGCGGTCGCCGCGACCGACACCGTCAGCGTGTTGAGCAGAATCTGCGGGTAGTTGAATAGCGCTGCGAAATTATCCAGCCCGTAAGCGGTCGGCGGCCGCGCCACCGGGTCGCCGGTATCGAACGCGGCCTGCAACAAATAGAACACCGGGTAGAGCACGAGCACGGCAGCGATCGCCGCGACGCCATACCCGGCGATCTTTGGTGCGGAGAACGAGGTCTCCGCCGATGTCGCGGCCGTGCTCACAGGCCGAGCATGCCGTTCCATTCCTTCAGGAAGGTCGCCTGCTGCGCGGCGTATTCATCCCAATCCGCCGGATAGAGCAACTTGAAGTCGCTGAGTTTGACGCCGGTCGGCATCGGCGGTGCGTCGGTGCGCACCGAACCGTAATAAAGATTCGGATTGGTCTGGTACCAGGCCTGGCCGCGCTTCGACATCGCCCAATCGACGAACAGCTTCGAAGCTTCCGGGTGCGGTGCCTTGTTGACCGCGCCGACTACGAGCGGCGTTGCCACGAGTCCGTCCGGCGGGGCGACGAACTCGACCTTGGCGCCGCGGCTCTTGAACAGGATGTAAGCCGGGTATTCGCCGATCGAGGTGATCGTGTCGTCGCCCTTTGCGAGGCGGTCGAACAATTGCACGCGGCTGTCGAAGGCGTGGGGTTGCAGTTTGGCGAATTCCTTCCAGAAGCTGTCGCCATAAAGTTTGCGCAGCGCGTACCACTGCACGAATTGCAGGCCGGACGCCGAGATCTTGCAGCTGATCTTGCCCTTCCATCGTGGATCAAGGATGTCCTTCCAGCCTTTCGGCGCGTCGCCGGCCGCGACTTTCTCGGAATTGTAGGCGATGCCGGCCGGATCGACGCCGGTCCAAAAGAAATAGCCGTTTGGTGCGCTGAGATTGTCTTTCTTGTAGCCGTCGGATTCCGGGGAGACGTGCAGCTCGTAGCCGCCCTTCTTCTGGAAGTCGAACGCTGGCGCGAGGTCGGAAAGCTGCAGAACGTCGCATTCGAACTTGCCGGCCTGACGCTCGGACAGGATCTTGTTGTAGAGCGCGCCGGTTTGCGCGCGCACGTAGCTGGTGTTGATCTTCGGGAAGTCCTTGCGGAAGCCTTCCATGATGCCAGCGGTGCCGGCTTCATTCTCGTGACAATAGAAGACGAGCTGGCCTTCCTGCTCGGCTTTGGCGACGTCCGCGGTCGTCGTGAAGTCAAGCACCTTGGTCGGCGACTTCGTCGTGCCTTGCGCGAGGATCGCGGGCGCGGCGAGTCCGGCGAGCGGCGCCGCGGCGCCCGCCTGGAGCAGGGCGCGGCGCGTGATTTTTCCTGTGTTTGCCATTGTTTCCTCTCCCTATGTCGAGTTTTTTAGTTGTTGTTTTGCGCCGCAAGCCAACACGCGGCTTATGCAGAGATGCTAGGCCAGAATGCGCGATTTTGACAACGGCAGGCCGATTGAGGCGCGTGCCAGCGTGGCGTTGTAATAACGGCGATCGTGCGTGACCTCGCGGCCTAGCCAGTCCGGCCGCGCAAATTTGTCGCCGCGGCGTTGGAGCTCGATCTCGGCGATGACCAGTCCTTTGTGCGCGCCGCCGAACACATCGATTTCCCAGACGCGCCGGCCCGCCAGCACATGATACCGCCGTTTGACGATCGTGACGCCCTGGCGCAGTCGGATGAGCGCGCGGGCATCGTTTGCGGGAATGCGGTATTCGAATTCATCGCGGCTGCGTCCCGGTTTCGCGCTCTTGATCGTGACGAACGCCTTTTTGCCGTCGATGACGCGCACGCGAACCGAAGTTTTTCTCGTGCTGGCGAGATAAGC
>JAFAQJ010000396.1 GCA_019246455.1 Pseudolabrys sp. | reverse complement strand
TTCGGCTATCGACTTCTTGCCGTCATACATGACGGCGTTCATGAATTTCGAGACGACGACGTTGCCGTATTTCGGATCCGGGATGACTTCGCGTTTTTCGGCGGCGTGGCGGCGGGACATGGCGATCGATCCTTACTTCGGGCGCTTGGCGCCGTATTTCGAACGACGCTGTTTGCGGTTCTTGACGCCCTGCGTGTCGAGCACGCCGCGCAGGATGTGATAGCGCACGCCCGGAAGGTCCTTCACGCGGCCGCCGCGGATCATCACCACCGAGTGCTCTTGCAAATTGTGGCCTTCGCCCGGGATGTAGCCGATCACCTCGAAGCCGTTGGTAAGACGCACCTTCGCCACCTTGCGCAACGCCGAATTCGGCTTCTTCGGTGTCGTCGTGTAGACACGCGTGCAGACGCCGCGCTTCTGCGGCGAGGACTGCAGCGCCGGCGCGGTGTTGCGCGCCTTGAGCGGATGGCGGGACTTCGCAATCAACTGGTTGATCGTCGGCATCGTTCGCCTTCGTGACCTTCTTTTGGGCTCTCGCCCGGACAAGCTGTGGGCTCACCGCCCAATCGTTGGGCTTTTGGCCCGGCAATCCGCGAATGGGACGGATTTCCCACGCGCAAAACGAAATCGCGCCACCGCCTAAACCGCGGCAGGGCGCTTTTCCCTTTCGAACGGCTGCGTGGCGGTTCAAGCCGCGCGGCCATCTCTTCAACCTGACAGTGCTGTCAGAGGCAGCGTCTGAGCTTCATTCTTCGAGGCAGGTGCGCCGAAAGTCTTTGATAAATCAGAGGCTTATCGGGCGGCCGTTCCGAACAAGCGAAGCTCACCGCCTGCCGAAAAGTGTGGGGTATGTATCGGCGGTTTCCACAGGTGTCAAGCGAGAAAGCCCGGAAAAATCGACACTTTTAGGCCATTTCCGGCGGCTTCTTCGTAAGCTTAATCACCACGCCGTCGTTGCGGCCAAGCTCGATTCGACCTGTTAGCCGCTCTCCGGCCGCCCGGCTGCAGGCGCGCAAGACGACATCGCCGGTTGTGCCGGCCGGCCACTCCAACGTCCCGGCTGCGTCGCCAAGATTAAGAACGACCAGGAAGTCCCCGTCACCACTGTCCGTGCGCCGGTAGCTCAACAGCGACCCCATCGCCGCGATCTCCCGGCAGGCACCAGTCGCCAGCGCCGGGTGGGCGCGGCGCAATGCGAAGAGCCGCCGGTAAAGATGAAGGAGCGAACCTTCGTCGCGCTGCTGTTCGGCGACGTTGCGCGCGGTGGCATCCTTCGACAATGGCAACCACGGCTCTGACGTCGAGAAGCCAGCCTGAACCGTCGTGTCCCACTGCATTGGTGTGCGGCAGCCATCGCGGCCGAGACCAAAGCCCGGCACGTTCTTTTCCCACGGATCGCGCACTTCGCCCGCCGCAATCTCGACCTGCGGCAGACCGATCTCATCGCCGTAATACAGCGTCGGCGTACCACGCAACGTCAGCAGTAACGTCGCCGCGAGCCGCGCCTGCGCCTCGCCCACCCGGCTGGCAATGCGCGGCCGGTCGTGATTGCCGAGCACCCAGTTCGGCCACGCGCCCTGCGGCAACAGGCCTTCGTAGTGCCGGATCAACGCGGCGATGTCTTTCGCCCTCCACGCTGTCTCGATCAGGCTGAAATTGAACGGCAGGTGCGCGCCGTCGAGTCGATCCCCGTAATAGGCGACGACGCGCTCGAGCGGTAAATAAAGCTCGCCGATCAGCACGCGATGCGAGAATTCATCGACGACTTGTCGAAGCTCGCGAACGACATTACGCACCTCGGGCCGGTCGGCCGAGCTGGTGTGCAGCAGCCTCTTATAAGGCGGATCGCTGTCGCGGAAATCCGGGTTGACTGGATCGTCCCGGAATTGATCGTCCTTCATCAGGTGCCAGAGCACATCGACGCGCAACCCATCGACGCCTTTGGCGAGCCAGAAGCGCATGACGTCGTGCATGGCTGCGCGCACGTCGCGGTTGCGCCAGTTGAGATCGGGCTGCTGCGCAAGAAACGCATGATAATAATATTGGCCGCTCGCTTGGTCGTAAGCCCAGGCCGAGCCGCCGAATTCCGACAGCCAGTTGTTCGGTGGCCCGCCATCCGGCGCTGGATCGCGCCAGATATACCAGTCGCGCTTTGGGTCGCGCCGCGACGCCCTGCTCTCACGAAACCACCGATGCTCGATCGACGTATGATTGGGCACGAAATCGAGAACAAGCCTGAGGCCCCGCGCATGCGCGGTTTCGAGCAGCGCATCGAAATCCGCCATCGTGCCGAATAGCGGATCGATCGCGGTGTGATCGGAAATGTCATAGCCGAGGTCAGCCATCGGCGAGACGTAGATCGGCGACAGCCAGATCGCATCAACGCCGAGATCGGCGAGATAAGGCAGTCGTGCGCGAATGCCGTTGAGATCGCCGACGCCGTCGTCATTCGAGTCGGCAAATGAGCGCGGATAAATCTGATAGATGACGGCAGATTGCCACCACGGCGCTTTCGGGGACTGATTCATCGCTCCACACCAGCCCGAGTCGCCGTGACACTTTGACGACACCGGCCAAAACAAAAGGGCCGCCTCACGGCGGCCCCTTCGATTTCGTCGTCGCCTCACCCGCATTATTCGGCGGGCGGCAGTGCCGGAGCGTCGGCCGGAGCCGGTTGCTGCGCCGCCATCTTGGCCGCTTCCTTCTCGCGTTCGGCGAGAATGAGAGCGTCGCGCTTGCCGGCAACTTCCCGCAGCTCGCTCATAGTGGCGCCCGTGCCGGCCGGTATCAGGCGGCCGACAATGACGTTTTCCTTGAGGCCATCGAGCGTGTCGATCTTGCCGTTGACCGCGGCTTCGGTGAGGACGCGAGTGGTCTCCTGGAACGACGCCGCCGAGATGAACGAGCGGGTCTGTAGCGAGGCTTTGGTGATACCGAGCAACACGGGATGTGCGGTCGCCGGCTTCTTGCCTTCGGCCTCCATCCGCGCGTTGATCGCGTCGAGCTCGATCTTGTCCATCTGCTCGCCCTGCAGCAGCTCGGTGTCGCCCGGATTGTCGACCTCGATCTTCTGCAGCATCTGGCGAACGATGACCTCGATGTGCTTGTCGTTGATCGACACGCCCTGCAGCCGGTAGACCTCCTGGATCTCGTTGACGAGGTAAGCCGCGAGCTCTTCCACGCCCTTGATCGCTAGGATGTCGTGCGGCGCTGGGTTGCCATCGACGATGTAGTCGCCCTTCTCAATAACGTCGCCATCCTGCAGATGAATGTGCTTACCCTTCGGAACGAGATATTCCTTGGGCTCGTCATTCTTCGAAGACGGCTCGATCGTGATGCGGCGCTTGTTCTTGTAGTCCTTACCGAACCGCACGGTGCCACCGATCTCCGCGATGACCGCGGATTCCTTCGGGCGCCGCGCCTCGAACAGCTCCGCCACCCGCGGTAGACCGCCGGTGATGTCGCGCGTTTTGGCGCCTTCGGTCGAGATACGCGCGATGACGTCGCCGGCCTGCACCTTGGTGCCCGGGTCGACCGAGATGATTGCGTCGACCGAGAGCAGGTAGCGAGCCTCGCCGCCGCGCGGCAGCTTGAGGATCTTGCCGTCCTTGCCTGCCTTGATGACGATCGCCGGACGCAGGTCCTGCTGATTACGCGACGAACCTGTGCGCCAGTCAACCACCACGCGTTTGGCGATGCCGGTCGACTCGTCGAGCGCTTCCGACATCGACAGACCGTCCACCAGGTCCTCGAAGGCAACCGTGCCTTCGACTTCAGTGAGGATCGGCCGGGTGTACGGATCCCATTCGGCGATGCGCTGGCCGCGCTTGATCTTGTCGCCGTCGGCGATCTTCATGCGCGCGCCGTACGGAATACGGTGGTGCGCACGCTCGGTGCCGTCCGGATCGAGCACCGAGACGACCATGTTGCGGACCATGGCAATGTTCTCGCCATCCGAATTGGTGGCGATGTTCTTGCCCTTGATCTTGATCTTGCCGTCGAAGTTCGACTCGATGAACGACTGCTCGTTGAGCTGCGCCGCGCCGCCGATGTGGAACGTACGCATCGTGAGCTGCGTACCCGGCTCGCCGATCGACTGAGCGGCGATGACACCCACCGCTTCGCCCATATTGACCGGAGTACCGCGGGCAAGATCGCGCCCGTAGCACGCGCCGCACACGCCATTTGTCAGTTCGCAGGTGAGCACGGAGCGGATCTTGAGCTCCTGCACGCCGGCATTGGTGATCATCTCGACTTCCGGCTCGCCCAGGAGCGTGCCGCGCTTGATGACCGTCTTGTTGGACGCCGGATCCTTGACGTCTTCCGCCGTGGTGCGGCCGAGGATGCGGGTCGCCAGCGACGCGACAACGGTGCCGGCGTCGATGATAGCGCGCACCTTGATGCCTGCCTTGGTGCCGCAATCGGGCTGCGTGATGATGCAGTCCTGCGCCACGTCGACGAGACGGCGAGTCAGATAGCCGGAGTTCGCGGTCTTCAACGCGGTGTCCGCGAGACCCTTACGGGCGCCGTGGGTCGAGTTGAAGTACTCGAGAACCGAGAGGCCTTCCTTGAAGTTCGAGATGATCGGCGTCTCGATGATCTCACCCGACGGCTTGGCCATCAGGCCGCGCATACCGGCGAGCTGACGCATCTGGGCCGGCGAACCGCGCGCACCCGAATGCGCCATCATGTAGATCGAGTTGACCTGGCTGTCGCGCCCGTCCTTGTCTTTCTTGACGGACGAAATCTCCTTCATCATCGCCTCGGCGATGGCTTCGGAGCACTTCGACCAGGCGTCGACGACCTTGTTGTACTTCTCGCCCTGCGTGATCAGGCCGTCATTGTATTGCTGCTCGAATTCCTTGGCCTGGTCGCGCGTGCGCTCGACGTACTGCCACTTGGTGTCCGGCACCACCATGTCGTCCTTGCCGAACGAAATGCCGGCCTTGAACGCGTGGTAGAAACCGAGCGCCATGATGCGATCGCAGAAGATCACGGTCTCCTTCTGGCCGCAGTGACGATAGACCTGGTCGATCACGCCCGAGATTTCGCGCTTGGTCATCAGCTTGTT
>JAFAQJ010000289.1 GCA_019246455.1 Pseudolabrys sp. | reverse complement strand
TGGCGCCAGCATCATCACCATCTGGCGGCCTTCGAACCGCGGCTCGGACTCGATTTTGGCGATTTTCGCCGTGTCGTCCTTCACCCGGTTAAGCAGCTTGTAGCCCAACTCCTGGTGCGCCATTTCGCGGCCGCGGAAGCGCAGGGTGATCTTGACCTTGTCGCCTTCCTCGAAGAAGCGCTCCATCGAGCGCATCTTCACCTGATAGTCGTGGTCGTCGATCATCGGCCGGAGCTTGATCTCCTTGACCTCGACGACTTTCTGCTTTTTGCGGGCTTCGGCGGCTTTTTTCTGCGCCTGGAATTTGTATTTGCCGTAGTCGAGAATCTTGACGACGGGCGGGGTCGAATTCGGCGCGATCTCGACCAGATCGAGACCGGCTTGCTGCGCCATGTCCAGCGCGGTCTGGATGGGTGTGGGGCCGTGATTGTGGCCCGTGGTATCGATCAGCTGAACCTCTCGGACGCGGATCTCCTCGTTGATGCGCGGGCCGTCCTTCTCACGGACGGGCTGCGCGGACCTTATCGGACGACGAATGGGAAGTTGCTCCTCTGCTGTTGAAACGAACGGACCGTCAAAGATTGGTAGAAACCGCCGATAAGTCAACGCGGTTCCGGCACGGTTGCGAAAAAACCGTGGAGCCGAACGATCAACTTGTTCAAAATGCTCGATTTTGACCGGGTTTGTCGGTGACTTGCGCGTAGAGCCGCAGCACCTGCTCCGCCACGGTCTGCGGATTGAAGTGTTCCAGCACCCATTTGCGGCCGCGTTGCCCGATCGCGCGCTGGATTGGCTCCGGCATCGCGAAGAACCGCAACAGCGCGCCGGCCAGAGCCGCGTCGTCGTCGGCGGCGAACCGCAGCCCGGTGATGCGGTCCTGCGGCACCACTGGCGGCGACAACACCACATCCGAACCGGCACCGAGATCGGACACGATCACCGTGCGCTCCATCGCTTGCGCTTCGAGCAAAGCGCGTTGCAGCCCTTCCGGCTGGAGCGAAGCCGACACCACGACCGAGGCCGTCGCGTAGGCTGCCGCCATGTCGTTGACCGGCGCCGCCATGCGAATAACATCGACCGTGCCGGTCGCCAGCACGAGGTCCCATAGTTCGCCGGTGTATCGCGAACGGCCGCGATCCTCACCGACGAAAACCACAAGGAAATTCTTCAGCCCGTTCTTCTTCAGGCGTTGCGCCGCGCGCACCACGACGTGATGGCCCTTGCGGCGAGCAATGCGGCCGGTCACGAGGATGACTTTGGTGTCAACCTCAATGTCCCAGTTGCGGCGCATCGCGTCGACACGTTCGCGCGCAACGTTGTGCGGATTGAAGCGATTGAGGTCGATGCTCACCGGCACCACCGCGATGCGCTCCCAGATGCGATTGTTCCGCGTGCCGTAACGATCGGTGACAAGTTGCGCGATCTGTTCGCTCACCGCGATGATGCGGTCGCCGCGCACCATCACGCGGTTGTAGAGACGTTTGAACAAATTTTGTTCGCGAAAGCCTTTGTACCAACTGGTGAGGAAGGTCGCGCCGGTGGCGCGCGCCGCGATACAGGCGCTCCATGCCGAGGCGCGGCCAAGCGCATGAATCGAAGTGCATTGGCGCTCGCGCACAAGCCGCGCCAGAATTGCGGCGTTCCGTAAAATGCGAATCGGATTTTTGGTGTCGGCGTTGAGCGGCACGAATTCGCCGCCATAGGCCGCGATGTCCGCAACGAGACGGCCTGCTTGCGCGGCGACGATCGGCTTGTAGCCGCCTTGCGCCAGGCAACGCACGAGTTCGACGGCGCCGGCGTCAGCCGCCCCGCTGTCGAGCGTCGGAAGAACGATGAGGATAGTGCGACCTTGACGCGCGAATACGGAAGCGACGCGCGTCGGGAACTGATCGAGGGCCGGTAAGCTCGGCATCAAGACAACCTGAAATCTGACGAAACGGACGAGGAAAGCGAATCAAGTACGGGCGAGAAGCGACGTATAGACGCCGCGGATAGCTACGGCTACCGATTGCGGCGAAAACATGAATTCGGCGAATTGTCGGGCGCGCGCGCCCAGGGCCTCGAATGGCGGTCCCTGTAAGGACAGCGCGGCCGAGACGGCGCTGGCCAGCTCACCTGCGTTGCCGGGCCTTACAACCCAGCCGGTTCGCAGGTGTTCGGCCATTCGCGGCGGGGTCAGGACGTTTTCCGGCAAGACACCGACCGCGTTAACGACAACTGGACGTCCCATCGCCTGCGCCTCGGCGGCGGTGCGTCCGGATAGCGGCGGTTTGAGCGCCGGCACCACGACAACGTCGGCTGCCGCAATCGCGGTCGGCATGTCCTGCGTGTGGCCGACCAGCCGGAATAGAGTGTCGATGCCGTGAACATGGGCGCGGCGCATCACCGCCTTGGCGTAAGCCGGCTCGGCGCGCTCGTCGCCCGCCAGCACGAATACGACGTCGCGGCCGCCGTTGCCGATGATAAGTCGCGCGGCATCGGCCATTCCGAGCTGGCCGTTCCACGGCGCGATGCGCCCCGGCACCAGCACGATGCGATGCTCAGGCAGGATGCCCCAGGTCCGCCGCAACGCCGCGACGCGATCGGGATGGACCGCCGCCGGGCTGAAGACGGTGGTGTCGATGCGGCGGGGAATGACGACAATCTTATCGCCCGGGATATGGTGGCGCTCGATCATCGCGCGCGCGACATAGCTCGATGGCGCGATCATGCGATCACCGCGCGCCAGCGCGGCTTCCAATCGGCCGCCGAAAAATGACGGCTTGGCGATCCGGTCGGGAAACGATGTCACGAGCTTCACCGGGAGCCCGTTGCGCGCCGCGATCGCGCTCCACGCCGCCGCGGCGCATTGCGCATGAATAATGTCGAGACGCTCGGTCTGGATGAGACCGCGGAAGAACCGCGCGTTTTTTCGCACCTTGAGCGGTCCGCGCACGTCGACCGCCATCGGGATCCATTCGCCGCCGAACGCGCGCAGCGCGCCGACCAGGGGCCCGCCTTCGCCGGCGACGATGGCGCGCGCGCCAGCCTGCACCAAAGTCTGTGCGATATCGATCGCCGCATTACCTGCCGGGTCGTCGCGTAACGCCGGAACGATCTGGAGAATCGTTGCGCCGGCCAGCGTCGGCGTGGAAGACGGCTGGTTCACGCCGGCCTCATGCTCTTGCAGGAAAGACAATTTCCGTTCGATATGGCCACATGCTGATCGGACCGCGCGAAAGTTTGCCGAGGTTGCATCAAGGCTTAACGCATGAACGAGTCGGTTGACGCTTCTACCCTGAAATCGCTGACGATAGGAGCGGGCGCCGACGAACGCCACATTGCGGTCCGTCAAAGGCCGGGAACAAGCCCGGGCCTGTTCTGGCTCGGCGGCTTCAAGTCCGACATGAAGGGCACCAAGGCAGAGGCGCTCGACCGATGGGGCGCCGCCCATGGCCGCGCCGTCACGCGCTTCGACTATTCCGGGCATGGCGAATCGGGCGGCGCCTTCACCGACGGCACGATCGGGCGCTGGCTTGAGGAAAGCGTCGCGGTCTACACGCAATTCGCCAAAGGCCCGCAGGTGTTGATCGGGTCGTCGATGGGCGGCTGGCTGGCGCTGCTGCTGGCGAACGAACTCAAGGGCCGCAACGCCGCGCCGGTTGCCGGCATGGTGCTGATCGCTCCCGCCGTCGATTTCACCGAAGAGCTGATGTGGAAGACGATGGACGCCGAGGTGAAACGCGAGATCAAGCTCAAGGGCCAATGGTCGCGCCCGTCGGAATACTCAAGCGAGCCCTACGTCATCACCCGCAAGCTGATCGAGGAAGGCCGCAAGCATCTGATGCTCGATGGGCTGATCGAGCCCGGCTGCCCGGTGCGCGTGCTGCAAGGCGTGCAGGATCCCGATGTGCCGTGGCAGCACGCGGTCGAATTGGTCTCGCGCATCGCGCGCGACGATGTCGTTCTCACGCTGGTGAAAGACGGCGATCACCGACTGTCGCGGCCAGAAGACATCGAGCGGCTGATCGCAGCGGTCGCGGAATTTTAGGCCAGCGCAGCGGCCCACTCATCGTTGACCGCAGGGTCCCGATCGTCATGCTTGAGTTTGGCGACTTTCTCTTTCGGCAACAGCCGCGACAGCGCCCATATGGCGGCGCCGCGGACCAATGGTGACGGATCGTCGAGCAATCGCTGCGCTTCCGGCGCTAGGGAAACGTCGCCCGAATTGCCGATCGCGATTAGCACATTGCGCATGAAGCGGTCGCGGCCTGAGCGCTTGACGGCGGTCTTGGAAAACATCGCACGAAACGCCGCATCGTCGAGACGGACGAGTTCGCTCAATTTCGGCTCGCACAG
>JAFAQJ010000265.1 GCA_019246455.1 Pseudolabrys sp. | reverse complement strand
TTGCCTAAACGACGCCGTCGATAGCATTCACGCGCCCCGGGTACGACGACGCTAGCAGCCCCGATCAGAAGCTGACGTTCAATAATATGTGAGTCTTTCATGCTTTTCGATCACGCCGCAATTGGGACGGTACCCAGAGATTGTTCGCGGAAACGCGAGTAAATCGCTAGAAACAAAAGCCAGCTTCCACGCGGGCGACTCGGGACTCATCTCAATGCCGTCGACAGCCCACGTGTTACTCTGCGCTGCAGCTGCGCTTGCTTATTGGAGCACCGTCGGACTTTCATTAAGCCGTTGGCTTGCGCCCCGCGGTGTGGATGTCGCGATCGCGCCGACGGTGGGGTGGGCGGTGCACAGCGCCCTCGCTTTGCCGGCCTATCGCGCGCTGGGCTTCACGCCGGGAATGGTCGATATCGTCTCGGCCGCAGCGCTCTGTGGTGCCGTCCTCTCTTTTTTGCCTCCTTCCACATCCGAAGACAGAGCCGGCAACAGAATTCCGTGGCTGGCATATGGCCTTGCGGCGATGTTGACCGGTATCATCGCCATCGCGCTATTTCCCAAAATCTCTGGTGACACAGCGACACTGTCCGGCGCGGTCTTCGACCATTCCAAGGTGGCAATGGTTGATGAGATGATCCGGTCCGGTTTGCCGCCCGGCAATCCCTTTTTTGGCGAAGCGGGGCACGAAACTCCGCTGGTTTATTATTATCTCTGGCACTACAGCGCCGCCGAACTCGCGCTAGTTTTTGGCGTCACCGGCTGGGAGGCGGACATCGCGATGACCGCGGTCACCGCGTTTTCCTCACTTTCGCTGATGATCGGGCTTGCGGTCTGGATCAGCGGGCGGCCACTCGCGGGCGTCCTCGTTACGGTGCTTGCATTCGCGGGCTCGCTCTACCCGGTTCTCGAATTCACGCTGACGCGCGATCGATTTTACTCCTACTTCCTGCCGGCGACGGGATTTTCAGGCTGGCTATTTCAGTCAACTTGGGCGCCACAACATATTGCGTCGGCATCTTCCGTAGTTGTGGCCTGCTACCTCCTGATTTGGCTCGCGCGACGGCCGTCAGTCCTCCTAGTCGCGGTCCTCGCTTTGGTCACCACCGCCGGATATGAAAGCTCGACGTGGGTGGGCGGCATCGCGTTTGCGCTAGCAGCGCCGATCATTGGCGTCGTGCTGTTGGCGAACTGCGCGCCGGCGCAACGCCGGTCTTTCGCATTTTCGGCGATCGCCTCGGGCCTGCTTGCCATCGCGTTGGCGTTCCCTTTCTTTCACGATCAGTTTGCCGCCATTGCCAGTCGCGGTATCGCCGGCCCGATTGCGCTCGACGTGCACGACACCTTCAACAAATTAAGCATCGCCGAGCCTTGGCGGAGCGTCCTGGATATTCCCGGCTACTGGCTGGCTTTTCTGCCGATCGAATTTCCCGCGATCTATTTCGCAGGACTGTGGTCGCTCGCTGGCGGTCTGCGCAGTACCAAAAAAGCCGACCGTCAGGTCGTTCAAGTTTTTGCGGCGCTGGCTTTCGTCAGCCTGATGGTTGCCGGCTACACCACCATCACCTTTTCACACAACAACGACCTCGGCTGGCGCGCGGTTCTGCCGGGTGTCTTCGTCCTCACTATTTTTTCGGCTGCGCTACTGTCGCGTTTACCGACGCGACCTCTGGGATGGCCCGTCACAGCGGCAATCGTGCTTGTCTTGCTGGGGCTGCCACGTTCGTTTCAGATCCTCACTGAAAACGTCGGGGGAACGCCTTCGCCTTCCGCCCGTACTTTTGCCGCAACGCCTGCGCTGTGGGCCGCGGTGCGGCGGCATTCCGATGCGAATGAACGCATCGCCAACAATCCTTTGTTCATGAGCGCCATGACGCCTTGGCCCATTAACATCTCATGGGCGCTATTGGGCAATCGCCGTTCTTGCTTTGCCGGCCCAGAATTCGCACCATTTACCTCCTTGCCGCGTGAAACCGTTGCCGTGATTGACCGGCAATTTGCCCGGATATTCCAAGAGGGCAGTTCGGCCGATATCCCCGACCTGGCGCACCGATACCAGTGTACGGTCGCGGTGCTGACGGCTGAGGATGGCGCCTGGCAAAAGGATCCGTTCGCCGACAGTGGTCTTTACAAGCTCGCGGACGAAAGTCCCGGCCGGTGGAAAATCTACCGCCTGATCGCGGCGCCCCGCCTTTAGCTACCGGCGTCCGAGCGCGATGCGGACAACTTCGTTTTCGGCAAGCGTTGTGTCTGAGCCCGGCAACCAGGTTGACGCGGTCTCATAGTCTTTTCGCGGCATATCGATCGAAATGATCTGACGCGCCAGAATGGCTACGTACTCAATCGGTATGGCGACTGGGCGGCCGAACCAGCCGAACCACTTGCTGTATGAGATGACCAGCTTGATTTTGCCGTCCGGGCTTCGCACGACCTTCTGGACCAAACCAAGCGTAACGTCGTCGTCGTCCAGCACCGGCAGTCCGATCAGACGGCCCACCTCGGTCTTTTGCGGGAAGCGGCGGTTAAACCTTGCCGCGGGCGTATCGGGCGAGGCCGACGCGGTCTGTTGCGTAGGCGAGGACTCAGAAGAAGCGGCATGAAGGGCGGATGGCGCAACCAAAATTGCTGCCGCCAGTGAAATTGCCCGATATCCTTTCATTCGCGCTCTCCTTGGTCGATTGGTTGTAAATATTGCACGAAATCCGGGCCGCGTCCGATCACACGGAATGCACGATTAATTACTGAAAGTTGCTTTGCTTCCTCGCGCCGCGCCCGTAACCTCAGCGTCATAAGTTGCGCCGTGGCTGCGAAGTCCCAAGGACTGTTGCAGCCGCGAAGCCTGAGGGGGACTGTTCATATGACGGAAGATTCTGCGGTTCACGAATCGCAAAAGCTCCATCCACTCCCGCTCCGCGTGATGCATTGGACCAACGCCGTCGCGATTTTCATCATGATCGGAAGCGGGTGGAAAATCTACAACGACGAAGTCATTTTCGGCTGGCTGCACTTTCCCGAAGCCCTGACGCTCGGCAAATGGGCGCAGCATGGGCTGCAGTGGCACTTCTTCGGCATGTGGATCTTCGTCATCAACGGGCTTTGCTATCTGACCTACGGCATCGCAACCGGACGCTTCCGCCGCATGCTGCTGCCGATCCGCTGGAGCGACCTGATCGTAACTGTAAAGGAAGCACTGCGCTTCCGGCTCTCGCACGATGACCCGACCAAGTACAACACGGTGCAAAAGCTGCTCTACGTCGGTGTCATCTGCGCTGGCTTCATGATCGTGATCTCAGGGCTTGTGATTTGGAAGCCGGTGCAGTTCTCCGAGTTACTCGAACTGTTCGGCGATTTCCAGAATGCGCGGCTGGTGCATTTCCTCTGCATGGCGGCAATTTTTGGTTTCGTCTTGATACACGTGTCGCTGGCAATTCTGGTACCGCATACGCTGATCGCCATGATCACCGGTGGCCCGAAGATCGAAACTAGGGAAACGGCCAACCCACTGGAAAGCGGGAGCGCCTCATGAGCCTTCGGCCACCATTGCAAT
>JAFAQJ010000272.1 GCA_019246455.1 Pseudolabrys sp. | reverse complement strand
GACACCGACCGGAATGTCGCCGTACGAGAAAGAACTGCCGGCGACGAACGGTGTCTTGCCGAGCTGCGCGTCGAGCATCTTCATCGCGTCGATGGTCTTGTCCTGACCGGTCTTGATAGCCGCGTTGTCGCGCTTCTCCGGTGGCGTGCGGATCAACCCCCAGAACACTGGCGTGATGGCCGGGCCGAGCACGGTCAACTGCCAGTCCATCCATTGGCTGGCGCGGCCTCGCTCTTGCGGGTTCTTCGGCTCCAACACATTATTCTTGTCGTATTTACCGGCCAGGTAGCGAACGACCGTGTTCGACTCCCACAGAGTGAAGCCGTCTTCTTCCTCCAGCGTCGGCACGAGGCCATTCGGGTTCATCGCCAGATAGGGCGCTTCCTTGTTCTTGCCGAACGCGCCGCCAACGTCGATGCGCTCGACCTTGAGGCTCAGCGCGCCGACCGCCCACATCACTTTCTGCACGTTGGACGAAGTGTTGCGGCCCCAAATCTTGATCATTGCGGTTCCTTCCCTGTGCGAATTTTATGGGTGTTTCAGTCGAGTCGGCGCGCTTCGTCGGCCAGCATGATCGGAATGCCGTCGCGGATCGGATAGGCGAGTTTGGCCTTGCGTGAGATCAGTTCCTGGCGCGCGGCGTCGTACTCCAGCGGACCCTTGGTGACCGGGCAGACCAGAATTTCGAGCAGCTTAGGATCGGCGCTGTCGGCAGGCCTGTCAGGCATCGGCCGGTCTGGGAGGGTGGTGCTCATGGCGCTGTTCGGCGTTGTCCGCGGCGTTGCGGATTTATAGCACGGCCTATTGCAGCGTCTCGCCCGGCACGTTCGCCTTGGCAAGCTCGATCTTGGTCACCGCCACCAGAATTTCCGCCCGCGTCTTGAGGTCGGGAGCTTCGAGAAGCGCCTGTTTTTCGGGGGGGCCGTAGGGCGACACCATCGCGAGGGCGTTGACCAGCGCTTCATTCGGCGCATTTTCGATCCCTTCCCAGTCCGCCTTGAGGTTGTTGACCTTGAGGAAATCGCGCAGCGTGTCGATCAGTTCGGCGCGGTTGACGAGACCTTCGCCCTTGCGCGCGATGAAATCGTCGGCAAACGGTGCGAACGTGACGCGGCATTGCCGGTATGCCGTCAGGACCTTCAATTCCTCCTCGACGCGGAAGCGGGCAACGCCGGTGAGCTCGATCAAATAACGCCCATCGCCCGATTCCGCGAATTGGGTGATGCGGCCGGCGCAACCGACTCTGTAAAGCCTAGGATACGTGACGTTCCCAGCTTGCGTCGCATCGGGCTGAATCATGCCGATCATGCGATGGCCGTCGCGCAGCGCGTCGTCGATCATGGCTACGTAACGCGGCTCGAAAATATTGAGCGGCATCTGGCCGCGCGGCAACAGCAACGCGCCCGGCAAGGGAAACACCGGAATGACGGACGGCATATCGACCGGGCCGCGATAGGTTGCGTTCATCGGCATTGACGCAACTCCCAAAACGGGCGCGGGCGTCCGCGCCGCTACGAGAAAAGGATCGACGACAGCCGCTTGCGGCCCTCGAGTGTCGCCGGGTCGTTCGCACCCCAGCTGTCAAAGAACTGCACGAGTTGCTTGCGCGCGCCGTCGTCGTTCCATTTGCGGTCGCGCTTGACGATTGCGATCAAATGATCGACCGCCTCGGCGCGCTTGCCGGCGGCGTTAAGCGCGGCGGCGAGATCGAACCGAGCTTGATGGTCGAGTGGGTTGGCGGCCACCTTCTTTTCCAATTCGTCCGCCGGTCCAACGGCCTTCGCCTGCTCGGCGAGTTCAAGTGCCGCGCGTGCTGCAGCAACCCCAACATCACTGCGCTTGTTTTCTGGCACCATATCGAGCGTCTGCTTGGCCTGATCAAGCGCGCCAGCCGCGACATAAGCGCGGGCGAGACCGGCGAGAGCGGCGATGTTGCCGCCGTCTTGTTCAAGCAATTCCTTATAGATGTCCGCCGCTTCCTGATTGTGGCCTTCGGCGAGCGCGCTCTCGGCGAGCTTGATCAAATCGCCGCTTTCATCCCCGAGCTTTTGCTTCGTCAGTCGTTCGAGAAACGCGACGATCTGAGCTTCTGGCTGCGCGCCCATGAAGCCGTCCGCCGGTTGGCCATTGACGAAAGCGATCACCGCCGGGA
Source organism: Pseudolabrys sp. (assembly GCA_019246455.1). Taxonomy (GTDB): domain Bacteria; phylum Pseudomonadota; class Alphaproteobacteria; order Rhizobiales; family Xanthobacteraceae; genus Pseudolabrys. Next base: position 7,837 of record JAFAQJ010000272.1, on the reverse strand, counting down.
TCGACTGGATGCCCATCTGTCCGGCGACTTCCGGGTGCTTGTCGATGTCCATCTTGACGAGCTTCACCGCGCCTTTTGCGGCGCGCACCGCCTTCTCGAGCACCGGCCCGAGCTGCTTGCATGGTCCGCACCAGGTGGCCCAGAAATCAACCAGCACCGGCTGCTTGCGCGATTCCTCGATCACGTCCTTCATGAAGGACTGGGTGGTGACGTCCTTGATCGCGTCGGCAGCGCGCGCCGCGCCTTGCGCGTTTTGCAGCATGAAATCGGTCATAGCCCGGGTTCCGTTTCCCGATTAATTGGGCATTGTCGGTCCGATTGCAAATGCCTATCGCCCCGTCCCTGCGCCACGCTCTGAAATACGCAAAACACGCGGGGGATGACCGGTCGACTCCAGGAATTTGTAGAGATCGTCGCGACCAATACCGGTCGTCATGGTGTTGGTGAGCGGGTGGTAGTTGAGGATGCTCTCTTCCATCATAGGCTGATCGAGCACCACCGTGAGGCGCCCCTCGGTGTCGTTGATAACGCCGAATGGCGTCACCGAGCCTGGTTCGACGCCGAGCACGTCCATCATCAGATTGGCCGAGCCGAATGAAAAACGACCGGCGCCGAGCTTGTGATGTAGGGTCTTGAGATCAATTTTGGCATCTTCCAGCGCGACCACCAGAAACAGCGCATTATCTTTGTCGCGCAGGAAAAGGTTCTTGGTATGCCCGCCGGGAATTTGCCCGCGCAACTCGCGCGACTGCTCGACCGTAAACAGTGGCGGATGGGAGACGGTCTTGTGCGCGATGCCAAGATCGTCGAGATAGGCAAAAAGCTGTTCGGGGGTAACGGCCATTGCGGAGTGAAACCGTTTGCTTTCGGTCGGGTTTAATGTAGCAGGGACGAGCCTGTGGCGAAGTCTCCTTAAGAGGCCGGCTCATGAAGAAGTTATTTCAGCTGTTGAGCGCGACGGGACTGGCGATGGTTGTCTCGGCGTCATCGGCGAGCGCATCGATGATGCCGACCTATCGCGAAGGACCGTGGTGCGCGAAATACCATTACGGCTTGGGCGAAGAGATCGAGGATTGCTCGTATTTCTCGATCGAGGAATGTCGGCCTCACGTGGTCAGTGGTGATCGCGGCGTCTGCGGGCTCAATCCGCGTTGGGTCGACGTGCCTGCGCCGCTTCGGCGGCGCCACAAAGCCCACCGCTAACCTTGATTTTCGGGGCGGTTGCAAAATGACGCCCCATATGGCTATAGGAACGTCATTGGCGGCAGATGCTTGATTGCTCTGCCTTTCCCACGGATGCGGGTGTAGCTCAGGGGTAGAGCACGACCTTGCCAAGGTCGGGGTCGAGGGTTCGAATCCCTTCGCCCGCTCCAATTTTCTCAATCCTGCTTGATATCAGCCACCCTGCCTTGGGTGATCCGCGCGAGATCCTGAGCGGTCGTGCGGAACACATGTCGCGGAGTTCCAGCGGCAGCCCACACCGTTTCGAGCGCCATCAGATCCGCGTCGATGAGAATCAGCGGCATAGCGAGATGACCGACGGGGGCGACGCCGCCGATTGCAAAGCCCGTCGTGTCGCGCACCCACCGGCCCTCGGCCGGCTTCACATTCTGGCCGGCCGCCACCGAAACTTTCCCTGGATCGACACGGTTCGCCCCCGATGCGATCGCCAGCACGACGCGCTCACCGGCGCGGAACACGATCGATTTCGCGATCTGCGCAACTGCGCAGCCGACCGCGTTTGCGGCGTCCTGCGCGGTTCGCGTGCCGTCCGGAAACATCGCGATGGTGTCGGGATGTCCCGCAGAGGTCAGCGCGGCGCGCACCCGTTCGACCGAGTCGCTCATCGTCAATAGCCCGCCGCCAGCGCGCCGCGGGTGCGGCTGTCCGGGGCGCCGACAAAGCCTTCCGGCGTCGCGGCGATCGAATTGGCGGAAGAAGCGGGTGGGCGTATCGTCACGTTGTGACCGCGCTGGCGTAGCGTTTCCAACGTCTCATCAGCAAAGCTGGGCTCGACGACGACTTCGTCCGGCTGCCATTGGTGATGCAACCGTGGCGCGCCAACCGCGTGGTTGATCGGCATTTTGAAATCGATCGCGTTCACGATCACTTGCATCGTCGTAGAGATGATGCGGCTGCCACCCGGTGTGCCGGTGATGATGACCGGTTTCCCATCCTTGAGCACAATGGTCGGGGTCATGGACGACAGCGGCCGCTTGTTCGGACCGGGCAGGTTCGCCTCATACTGGATAAGCCCAAAGGCGTTCGCGGCGCCCGGCTTTGCCGTGAAGTCGTCGAGTTCGTTATTGAGCAGAACGCCAGTGCCTTCCGCGACCAACCCAAGCCCGTAAGAGAAGTTGAGCGTGTAGGTATTGCTCACTGCGTTGCCGTCACCGTCGATCACTGAGAAATGTGTGGTGTTGTCACCCTCATGCGACTTGGGATCGCCGGTGCGAATGTCCGCCGCTGGCGTGGCCTTGTTGCCGATCGTCGCGCGTAATGTCTCGGCGTATTTTTTCGACGTCAGGCCTTTGAGCGGTACGTTCACGGCGTCGGGATCGCCGAGAAACACGGCGCGATCGGCATAAGCACGCTTCATCGTCTCGATCTCAAGGTGCAGGGCCTGCGGTGAACCAGCGCCAAGCGCGGCGAGATCGTAGCCTTCGAGGATGTTGAGCATCTCGATCAGAATGGTGCCGCCGGAGGATGGCGGTGGCATCGAGACGATGTCGTAGCCGCGGTAACGCGCCGTCACCGGCGCGCGCACGACCGGCGCATAGTTTTTCAAGTCGTCCGCCGTCATGATGCCGCCGGCGCTACGGACGGCCGCAGCGATTTTCTCGGCGATCGGTCCCTCGTAGAACGCCTGCGGTCCGCGTTCGGTAATGGCTTCTAGCGTTGCTGCAAGGTCGGGTTGGACGAGGCTTTGCCCAGCACCCATGACGCTGCCATCGCTGTTGATGAACACTGACCGGCTCGATGGCCAGCGGCGCAGCCGCTGTTCGGCGGCGGGCAGCGAATCCGCCGTGTCGTCGGTAATGTCGACGCCGTTGCGCGCCATGGTGAGCGCCGGCGCGATCAGGTCGGCCAACGAAAATTTGCCGGAACCGTACTTCGCCAGCGCCAGCGCCAGCCCGGCGACCGTCCCGGGCACTCCGACCGCGAGGCCGCTGTCGCGCGACTTCGCGGGATCTGGATTTCCCTGCGCGTCGAGAAACATCGTTGGGGTCGCGGCGACCGGTGCGCTCTCGCGGTAATCGATCGCGACGTTGTCACCGCTTTTGAGGTGGATCACCATGAACCCGCCACCGCCGAGATTGCCCGCGCGTGGATAGCTGACCGCAAGCGCGAAGCCGGTGGCGACGGCCGCATCAATGGCGTTCCCGCCACGCTTGAGGATATCCGCGCCGATCGTCGCCGCCCGTTTTTCCTGCGCCACCACCATGCCGTGTTGCGTCGTGACCGGCGTGACGGCGGGAATGGTCCGCAGCGTGGTTTCGAGATTGGGCCGCGATTGCGCGAGCGCGCCGGCGACCAGCGCAACGCTCAATCCGACAACGACACCGGTGGTTTTCAACATCGCCATGCCTGGCAATGACAATGCTGCGAGCGTTAGCGCGCGAGTGAATGATAGATCGCGTTGGGCCGCATGTCGGTCGCCGACGCCACGCGATTGCTCATGTTGAAGAACGCGGCAATCGCGGAAATGTCCCAGATGTCGCGGTCGGTGAAGTCGGCGCGCCGCAATCGTTCGCGATCCCCCTCCTCGACGGCCCACGGCGATTGCGTGAGCTTCACCGCGAAATCGAGCATCGCGCGCTGGCGCTTGTTGAGCCGCGCCACGCGATAATTCATCACCAGGTGCTCGCCAAGCAGTGGATTGCCGGAATATTGGCGGACTGCGGCGCCGTGCGCGGTGAGGCAGTAGTAGCAGCGGTTCTGGGACGACACCGCGACCGCGATCATCTCGCGCTCGAGCTTCGACAAACCGGATTCACCAAGCATTAGGTCGTTGTACATCGCCGCGAACGTCTCGAGCTTGGCGTTGTCGAAGGCGTAGGCGAGCAACACGTTCGGCACGAAGCCGAGTTTTTCCTGACACTTCTTGAAATACGCCGACATTGCCGGTGACAGCCTCACCGGCGGCAAATTGAGCGCCATCACCGGCATATCGTCGGCGGGCGCCGCGGGTGCTGCCACAGCCCTGCCGCCTTTGATCGCGGTCAAGGTCGGTTTCAGGGTTGATTTCTTCCCGGCGACAGTTGCGCGTGCTCCGACCTTGGAACTGATCTTCGACGCAGTTTTTGCACTGCTTCTGGCCGCTACGGCCTTGGTTTTGGTTTTCTTGCTGATTTTGGCCATTGCCGTCCCTGCGTCTCTTCCCCGACGGCAAGCCTACACGGTTCGAGGAGGCGGTGGAACGCTCGCGCGGAGGTGATTCCATCTTTGCGCTCAGTAACTTAAAGTCCGTAGCGGGCGACGTCCGCAAAGGGTCGTCAAGCCTGTCATGAGCGCGTTATGGTCAGTCGCTTGCTCATGGCGGCATAACCGGGTTCGCGAAAAGCCATGCTGGAAACTAAGTCCTCCGCGCTCGCGCAGGCGGAGTCGCCCGCGTCCGATCCTTCTGTCATCAGCGAGGAAGCAGCCGCGCGCATCGCGATCGAGCGCACTGACGCGCTGCTCGCCCAGCACGGGCCCTCGATCCCGAAAAATTTCGCGGCACAACTGTTCGGCCGCGCCGTGCCCGAAGATTTGATCCGGTACGCACCGGAGGATCTGGCGACCTTGGCCGAGGAAGCCTGGCAATTCTTGAGCGAGCGCCGGAAGTCGGGCCCGACCATTCGCTTCAGCGTACGGCGTCTGAGTCATGACGCGCGCTCGATCGGCATCGTGGAAATTCTCAACGACGACATGCCTTTCCTCGTCGACTCGGTATTGGCCGAGCTCGATGCGCGTGCGCTGCCGGTCCGCTTGGTTCTGCACCCAGTGTTTGGCGTCGAGCGCGACGACAAAGGCGCGCTCACCGCCGTGCAAGGTTCTCCAGGCGCGAGCGCCACGCGCCGCGAAAGTTTCATGCATATTCACGTCGCGCCGGTTGAAGACGCCGAACGGCGCGCCGAGATCGTGCAGGGTCTCGGCGTCGTGCTTGAACAGGTGCGGTTGGCCGTGCGCGATTGGCGCGCGATGCTGGTGCGGGTTGATGAAATTGGAGCGCGGGAAAAATCCAACCCTCCGCCGCTGCCGCCCGACGAGGTCGCGGAGGGCGTGGCCTTCCTCGAATGGCTGCGTGCCGACAATTTCACTTTCCTCGGTCTGCGCGATTATGTCTTCAAGGACGGCGTGCTGGAGCCGGTTGCCGAAGGCGCTCTTGGCGTTCTCAGCAATCCCGAGATGCGCGTGTTTCGTCGCGGCAACGAGCTGCTCGAATACACGCCGGAGATCATGGCGTTCTTCGCCGAGCCCAAGCCGCTGATCGTCAGCAAGGCCAACGTCAAATCGCTGGTGCACCGCCGCGTCTATCTCGATTACATCGGCATCAAGCGTTTCGATGCGAGCGGGAAACTGGCTGGCGAAGTACGTATCGTCGGGCTCTTCACCTCGACCGCCTATACGCGGTCGGCGCGCTCAATCCCGCTGCTGCGGCGCAAGATCGCGGCCGTCGAGCAGCGCACCGGTTTTGATTCATCGAGCCATTCGGGCAAGGCGCTTGCCAATGTGCTCGATCAGTATCCGCGCGACGAGCTGTTCCAGATCGACGAGGATACGCTGCTCGAATTCGCGCTGACGATCCTGCAGCTCGAGGAACATCCGCGCGTGCGCGTGTTGGCGCGGCGCGACCGACTGCATCGTTTTGTCTCGGTCCTGGTGTTCGTGCGGCGCGAGCAATACGACAGCAATATCCGCGAAATGATCGGCGCCTATTTGGCCGACGTGTTCGCTGGTCACGTCTCGGCGTTCTATCCATTTTTTCCGGAAGGCCCGCTGGTGCGGGTGCACTTCATTATCGGGCGATCGAGCGGCACGACGCCCGAGGTCGATCGCGCGACGCTCGAGCGCGATATCGCCGAAATCGTGCGCACCTGGCCCGACGCTTTCGCCGACGCGCTTGGCAAGGTCTATGACGCGGGCAAAGCGGAAGATCTTGCGTTCCGGTACGGCGAGGCGTTCTCCCCCGGCTACCGTGACACTTACGGGCCTGATACCGCGGTCGAGGACGTCCGCCACATCGAGGCGCTGACCGCGGAGCGGCCGCTTGGCGTCGAGCTGCACCGGCCGCGCGATGACGACGACGCATCGGTGCGGCTCAAGGTGTGGAGTTGCGCACGGCCGCTGCCGCTGTCGGAGCGCGTCCCGGTACTGGAAAACATGGGCTTCAGCGTCGTCGACGAGCGCACCTTCCGCATCACGCCGAACGACACCGCGGCCGAGCCGGTCTGGTTTCACGAGATGCTGCTGCGGCGCGCCGACGGTCAGGTGATCGAGCTCGCCGGCAAGACCCATCTTGAAACCGCATTCATGATGGTGATGCGCGGTGGCGCAGAGAACGACGGCTATAATGCGCTGACGCTTGCCGCCGATCTGATGTGGCGCGACGTGGCGCTGATCCGAACGATCTCGCGTTTCCTGCGCCAAATCCGCGTGCCGTATTCGCAGGACTATATGTGGGCGACGTTGGTGAAACACGCGGCGATCGCCGCCGACATCGTCGCGCTGTTCCACGCCCGGTTTGATCCGTCGAAACAGAAGGAGCGCGAGGCGCAGGAGAAAGCCATCGTTGCGCGCATCGAAGAAGCGCTCGGCCAGGTGGAAAGCCTCGACGAGGACCGCATCGTCCGGCATTTCCTCAATGCGGTGCAATCCGGCATCCGCACCAATTACTACCAGCTCGACAAAGCCGGCCAGCCGAAGGCGCAGATCGCCATCAAATTCCAGAGCGGCAAGCTCACCGATCTGCCGCTGCCGCGCCCGCTCTACGAGATTTTCGTCTACTCGCCGCGGGTCGAAGGCGTGCACCTGCGCTTCGGCAAGGTGGCGCGCGGCGGCATCCGCTGGTCGGACCGGCCGCAGGATTTCCGTACCGAGATCCTAGGGCTCGTGAAGGCCCAGCAGGTCAAGAACGCGGTCATCGTTCCGGTCGGCGCCAAAGGCGGCTTCGTGCCGAAGCTGATGCCGAAAAATCCGACGCGCGATCAGTTCATGGCCGAGGGTATCGCCAGCTACAAGCTGTTCATCGGCACGATGCTCGACATCACCGACAACATCGATGCCGATGGCAAGATCGTGCCGCCCGACAATATCGTGCGGCACGAGGGCGACGATCCCTATCTCGTGGTCGCCGCCGACAAGGGCACCGCAACCTTCTCCGACATCGCGAACGGTCTTGCCATCGAGCACGGCTATTGGCTCGGCGACGCCTTCGCCTCCGGTGGCTCGGCCGGTTACGACCACAAGGTGATGGGCATCACCGCGCGCGGCGCCTGGGAAAGCGTCAAACGCCACTTCCGCGAGATGGACGTCAATATCCACGAGACGCCGTTCACGGTGGCCGGCGTCGGCGACATGTCGGGCGACGTGTTCGGCAACGGCATGCTGCGCGAGAGCACGATCAAGCTCGTCGCCGCGTTCGACCACCGCGACATTTTCATCGACCCCAATCCCGATCCGCAGCGCGCCTTCAAAGAACGCGAGCGCATGTTCGCCCTGCCGCGCTCGTCCTGGCAGGACTACGACAAGTCGCTGATCTCGGAAGGGGGCGGCATCTATCCGCGTTCCTCGAAGGAGATCGCGCCGTCGCCCCAGGCGCAGAAACTGATTGGCCTGCCGGAGAAAGTGACGC
>JAFAQJ010000268.1 GCA_019246455.1 Pseudolabrys sp. | reverse complement strand
CATTGATCGTCTCGCTCGCCAGCAACTACGATTCGATCGTGTCCCCAGCCACGACGACCGGCAAGAATACGATGCCGCGCGTTGCGGCGCTGCTCGACGTGATGCAGATATCCGACATCACCAAGGTTATCTCGCCCGACACGTTCGAGCGTCCGATCTATGCCGGCAACGCGATCCAGACCGTCAAGTCGAACGACAAGAAGAAAGTGATCACGGTTCGCACCTCGGCCTTCCCGGCGACCGGTGAGGGTGGTTCGGCGCCGGTCGAGTCCGTTACCGCCGCCCCTGATCCGGCGCTATCTTCGTTCGTGGGCGAGGAACTGTCGAAGTCGGATCGTCCCGAATTGACCTCAGCTAAGATCATCATTTCCGGCGGGCGTGCGATGCAAAGCCGTGAAAACTTCGCCAAATATATCGAACCGGTAGCCGACAAATTGGGAGCTGCCGTTGGTGCTTCGCGTGCGGCAGTCGACGCCGGCTACGCGCCGAACGACTGGCAAGTAGGGCAGACGGGCAAAGTCGTAGCCCCGGAACTCTATATTGCGGTTGGCATTTCGGGCGCGATTCAACATCTCGCCGGGATGAAAGACTCCAAGGTGATAGTGGCTATCAATAAGGACGAGGAAGCACCGATCTTCCAGGTGGCCGACTATGGTTTGGTCGCGGACCTTTATCAGGCCCTGCCGGAACTTGCCGCTGAGCTCGAGAAGGCGCGTTAATCGACCGGTGTCAAAGGGATTTTGGCCGGATAGCGTTGGAACAAGGATCGCAGTAACAATGGCGCCCTTGATGTATCGGGTGCGACGGAACTAGCTGGGACGAACCAGAAGCATGGCTTCGCAAATTCAACGCGTCGGCGTGATTGGCGCCGGACAGATGGGCAACGGTATCGCGCATGTCTGCGCGCTGGCTGGCCTCGACGTTGTCCTTAACGACGTTAATGCCGAGCGAGTTAAAGCTGGCATGGCGACGATCAATGGCAACATGGCGAAGCAGGTCTCGAAGAAAACCATCAGCGAGGCTGATCGCACCAAGGCGCTCGATCGCATCAAGGCGGCCGATAAATACGACGCGCTCGCCGATTGCGACCTGGTGATCGAAACGGCGACGGAGAAGGAAGACATCAAGCGTAAGATTTTCACCGACGTCTGCGCGACATTGAAGCCCGGCGCGATCCTGGCCTCGAATACCTCCTCGATCTCGATTACAAGACTAGCTGCCTCGACCGATCGGCCCGATCGTTTCATTGGAATCCATTTTATGAATCCAGTGCCGCTGATGGAGCTCGTTGAGCTCGTCCGTGGCATTGCGACCGACGATCAAACCTTCGAGACCAGCAAGGCCTTCGTCACCAAGCTCGGCAAGACGATTGCGGTGTCAGAAGATTTCCCCGCATTCATTGTCAATCGCGTGCTGCTGCCGATGATCAATGAGGCGATCTATACGCTGTATGAGGGTGTCGGCAACGTCGAAGCGATCGACACAGCGATGCGCCTAGGCGCACACCATCCGATGGGGCCACTTGAGCTCGCCGATTTCATCGGCCTTGATACCTGTCTCTCGGTCATGCAGGTGCTGCACGAGGGGCTAGCGGATTCGAAGTACCGGCCTTGCCCGCTGCTGGTGAAATACGTCGAGGCCGGCTGGCTGGGCCGCAAGACCAAGCGTGGCTTCTACGACTATCGTGGTGAAAAGCCCGTCCCGACGCGCTAATTTTTCAGCGCGGCTTCGACCAACGTGACGGCGTCCCGGCTTGCCCATTCGGCAGGACCGGCAATCGTGCCCAGTTCGCAACCGTTACCATCTATCAACACCGTTGTCGGCATACCAAAGGCGCGGCCAATCGCTTTGAGGTCCTGGAAAACCTTCGCGCTTGGGTCGGCGTAGTAGGCGAGCTTCTTCACGCCGACTTCGTCCAACCACGCTTTCGGTTTGTCGAGGTTGCGGGTGTCGATGTTGATGGCGACCACTTCAAAACTAGAGCCGCCGAGCTTCGTTTGCAGCGCTTCGAGCGCCGGCATTTCCTTGCGGCATGGCACACACCAGGTGGCCCACAGATTGAGCAGCACGGTGCGGCCCTTCCAGTCGGCCAACGTGTGCGGCTTTCCAGCGGAATCGTTGAATGCAAGCTCTGGTAACTTGAGCGGCGCCGAGGCCATATTCACGGCCGCGACGTCGCCATGTGTCAGCGGCTTTAGGGTCTTCGCTTTGGCCGCTGCGGGCGCGCAGGTGGCGTCGCCATTGCGCTGAAGCCCGGCAATCCCGTATATCCCGACCCAACCAGCGGCCAATCCGGCGGCAATCCCGCTGGCAATCAGTGCATAGCGGCGTCGTATCGGGCTTTTTTCCGCCTGTTTGGTTTGCTCTGTCATGGCTGTATGAATTTAGGCCGATTTGAGCGATGCAATGATTTTGGTGGCGCGATCATGAGCAACAAGATGTGGGGCGGGCGATTTACGTCCAGCCCCGATGCCGTCATGGAGGATATCAATGTCTCCGTCGACTTTGACCGCCATCTCTACCGCCAGGACATTGCGGCGTCCAAGGCGCATGCCGAAATGCTGGCGAAGCAAGGCATCATTGGAGCCGACGATGCGAAAAAGATCGCTCACGGTCTAGACACGATCCTGTCAGAAATCGACAAGGGCTCGTTTGAGTTCAAGCGCGCACTCGAAGACATCCATATGAACGTCGAAAGCCGGCTGGCCGACTTGGTTGGGGCGCCGGCCGGACGGCTGCATACTGCGCGCTCGCGTAACGATCAAGTCGCGACCGATTTCCGGCTCTGGATGCGCGACACTATCGACACGCTCGATACAGCTCTCGCGGGTTTCCAGCGCGCGCTGGCGCACAAGGCGTTTGATCATGCCGCTACCGTCATGCCGGGCCTAACTCATCTGCAGACGGCACAGCCCGTGACGTTCGGACACCATCTGCTGGCCTACGTTGAGATGACGGCGCGGGATCGGAGCCGGTTCGCCGACGCCCGCAAGCGCCTCAACGAATCTCCTCTCGGTTCGGGCGCGCTTGCAGGCACCTCGTTCGATCTCGACCGCGACATGACGGCTAAGGCGCTTGGCTTCGACCGGCCGACCGCGAATTCGCTCGACGCGGTTTCTGACCGGGATTTCGCGATGGAAACTTTGGCCGCCGCCTCGATCGCGGCCGTACACCTGTCGCGGCTTGCCGAAGAGATCGTGATCTGGACTTCGCCATTAGTGGCGCTGGTGAGGCTCTCCGACAAGTTTACCACCGGCTCCTCGATGATGCCGCAGAAACGCAATCCCGATGCCGCTGAGTTGGTGCGCGCCAAAACGGGACGCATCATCGGCGCGCTCAATGCGCTGCTCATCGTGATGAAGGGCTTGCCGCTCGCTTACGCGAAGGACATGCAAGAGGATAAGGAAGGCGCGATGGACGCGCTCGCTGCCTTGAGCCTATCGATTGCCGCGATGACCGGCATGGTCGTCGACATGGAACCCGACGCTTCGCGAATGAAAAAGGCCGCAGGCGAAGGCTACGCTACGGCGACCGATCTCGCCGATTGGCTCGTACGTGCGCTGAAGATCCCGTTCCGCGAGTCGCATCACCTCGCCGGCAAGATAGTAGCCAAGGCGTCGGAAACCGGCATCGCGCTGCACCGCCTGCCGCTCCAAGCGATGAAAGCCATTGAACCGAGAATCACCGATGACGTGTTCTCAGTGCTCACGGTCGATCGCTCAGTGAAAAGCCGTGTTAGTTATGGCGGCACCGCGCCGAAAAACGTGCGCTCGCAGGCCCGGAAATGGCTGAAGCGGCTCGCGAAAGAGTCCAAGTAGCCGAACACAAAAGGGTTCAAGGCGACGGCCGATCTGCTATGGTGCGGCCGATTTTCGGAGCGTTTTTCGACATGAGGATCGGCGGGCGAACATTGTCGCGTCTCGCGCTAATCGGCGTTCTCGCCGCTGCGCTGGGTCTTGCGGCTTGCGGCCGCAAGGGTGGGCTTGATCTGCCGCCGTCGGCCGTTGACGAGCTGAAGCAGGACGACGCCGCTCGCGCCGATCCCAAGAACGTCCCGCGCCGCGCCAATGACCCTTTGCCGCGGCGCAAACCGTTGCCGATTGACGGCATATTGAACTGAGTCCGCCATGCATCATTTCGCCTATCGCGACGGCGTGTTGCACGCCGAGGCGGTGAATCTTAGCGCGCTCGCCGAGGAGGTGGGCACGCCGTTCTATTGCTATTCGACTGCCACGCTAGAGCGTCATTACCAGGTCTTTGCCGAGGCATTTGCCGACGTGCCGTCGCTCGTCTGCTACGCGATGAAGGCGAATTCCAATCAGGCGGTTATTCGCACCTTGGCCAAGCTGGGCGCAGGCGCCGATGTAGTGTCTGGCGGCGAACTCAAGCGGGCGAGGGCCGCGGGGATCGCGCCAGACAAGATCATGTTTTCTGGGATCGGCAAAACGGCCGACGAACTCGCGCTTGCTGTCGACGAGGGAATCCTTTGCATTAACGTCGAGTCGCAGCCCGAGCTCGAATTGCTGTCGTCGATTGCCAAAAGCAAGGGCCGGGCGGCGAATATCTCGGTCCGTGTCAATCCCGACATCGACCCGAAGACCCACCACAAAATCGCGACCGGAAAATCGGAGAACAAGTTCGGCATTCCGATCAGCCACGCCCGCGAAGTTTACGCGCTTGCCGCCAAGTTGCCAGGCGTCAAGGTCGCCGGCGTCGACATGCATATCGGCAGTCAGATTACAGATCTCGATCCGTTCGGCGATGCATTCGCATTGCTAGCGGATTTCGTGCGCGAATTGCGCGGCGATGGGCACACCATCTCGCACATCGATCTTGGCGGCGGTCTTGGTATTCCTTATCGCGACGACAACGATCCGCCGCCGCGGCCGGAAGCATACGCGAAGGTGGTCAAGGATGCGACGCGGTCGCTCGGATGCAAGCTGATCTTCGAGCCGGGTCGATTAATCGTCGGTAATGCTGGAATCCTTGCGACGCGGGTTCTGTTTGTGAAGCGCGGCGAGGCTAAGACGTTTATTGTTGTTGACGCGGCGATGAATGATTTGATCCGCCCGACGCTTTATGACGCGCACCACGAAATCTGGCCGGTGCGCGAGGGGACGTCGTCGGCGAAGCGCATCCGCGCCGACGTGGTTGGACCGGTATGCGAGAGTGGCGATTTTCTTGCGCTCGATCGCGACATCGCGGAGCCGAAGCCGGGCGATCTGCTCGCGATCATGTCGGCAGGTGCGTATGGTGCAGTACAGGCTGGCACCTACAATACCCGCGCTTTGGTGCCCGAA
>JAFAQJ010000456.1 GCA_019246455.1 Pseudolabrys sp. | reverse complement strand
GCCGCCTATCGCGTCAATCCGATCGAAGCTCTGATTATCAAACCGCTGATCCGGATTCCGTCGGTCATTCTCGCCAATCTTGTGCTTGGCCAAAACGTCGTGCCGGAATTCCTGCAGAACGACGCAACTCCGCAGCGGCTCGCCGATGAAGTTATTGCCTTGATCGGCGATACGCCGGCCCGCCGCATTCAAATCGAAGCGTTCGGCAAGCTCGACAATATCATGCAGATTGGGCGACTACGGCCAAGCGAGCGCGCTGCTGACATCGTTATTGAGGTTGCCCGCCGCCGCGGTGGCGGCCGCTGATCATTTGCGGCGTGAGATTGGAACGTAGTCGCGTTGTGGCGCTCCGGTGTAGAGCTGGCGCGGACGACCGATCTTCTGCGCCGGGTCCTCGATCATCTCTTTCCACTGCGCAATCCAGCCGACCGTGCGGGCGACAGCAAATAGCACGGTGAACATCGATGTCGGGAAGCCCATCGCCTTGAGCGTGATGCCAGAATAGAAGTCGATGTTTGGGTAAAGCTTCTTCTCGATGAAATATTCGTCGTGCAGCGCGATCTTCTCGAGCTCCATCGCAACGTCTAGCAGCGGATCGTCCTTAATGCCGAGCTCGCTCAGAACCTCGTGACAGGTCTTCTGCATGATCTTGGCGCGCGGATCGTAATGCTTGTAAACCCGGTGACCAAAGCCCATCAGACGGAAGCTATCATTCTTGTCTTTCGCGCGCTTGACGAATTCGGGGATGCGCTCCGGGCGGCCGATCTCACCGAGCATTTTGAGCGCGGCTTCGTTGGCGCCGCCGTGTGCGGGGCCCCACAGGCAGGCGATGCCGGCGGCAATGCAGGCAAACGGATTGGCGCCCGACGAACCAGCAAGACGTACCGTTGAGGTCGAGGCGTTCTGTTCGTGGTCGGCGTGCAGGATGAAGATTCGATCCATTGCGCGCGCCAGAACCGGATTGGGCTTGTAGTCTTCGGTCGGCACCGCATAGCACATGCGCAGGAAGTTCGAGGCGTAGTCGAGATCATTCTTCGGGTAAACGAACGGCTGGCCGATCGAATATTTGTAAGCCATCGCGGCGAGCGTGGGCACTTTGGCGATCATGCGGATCGAGGCGACCATCCGCTGCACCGGGTCTGAGATATCGGTCGAGTCGTGATAGAAGGCCGACAGAGCGCCAACCGAGCCAGTCATCACCGCCATTGGATGCGCGTCGCGGCGGAAACCCTGGAAGAAGCGCATCATCTGCTCGTGAACCATCGTGTGACGGTTCACGCGATAATCGAAGTCGGCCTTTTGCGCCGGGGTCGGCAGTTCGCCGTAAAGCAGGAGATAGCAGGTTTCCAGGAAATCGCCGTGCTCGGCGAGCTGTTCGATCGGATAACCGCGATAAAGTAGAATGCCTTCGTCACCGTCGATGTAGGTGATCTTGGACTCACAACTTGCCGTCGACGTGAAGCCCGGGTCGTAAGTGAACATCCCGCTCTGGCCGTAGAGCTTGGAAATGTCGACGACCGAGGGGCCGATCGTGCCGTCATAGACCGGGAAGTCCCAATTGTTGTTACCGACGGAAATCGTGCCGGTCTTTTTGTCGGTTTTGGCGTCCATGGTCAGACCTCGAAGGTGCAAAACGGCCTGTAAGAAGGGGATTTTCGATAGCTTATCCTAGTATGTGTGCACTGCAAGACGGCCCGGAACAAGGCTGCCTAGTGGCAGGCATGCATTTTTACGCAGGGCATGTTGTGGCATCCAGGAGGCGGTTAAGCGCCTCGTCTTTGCCGAGAATGGCAAGGACGTCGAAAATAGGCGGCGATGTGGTGCGTCCGGTCAAGGCGGCCCGCAAGGGTTGCGCGACGCCGCCTAATTTGATGCCGGCCGAGTCGGCGTAAGCGCGAACCACAGCTTCCACAGTTTGCGCGTTCCAATCCGTCACTGTCTTTAACTGCGTCAATACCGCGGTTAGGACGCTCTTGGCATCCGCGGTGAGGATGGCCCTGGCGGCATCGTCGAGCGCAATGGGCCGACTGGCCCAGATGAAGCGAGTACCTTCGAACAATTCAACCAAAGTCTTGGCACGTTCTTTAAGCCCTGCCATAGCCGAAATGATTGTCGCGCGCAGCGTGGGCGTCATTTTCGATGCCAATTCCTGACCACCGGCAATCAGCGGCAGCAGTTTTTCGAGTTGTGCCATCAGCTCGGCGTTCGGCGTCGCCCGCATGTAGTGCCCGTTGAGACTTTCGAGTTTGGCGAAGTCGAACCGCGCCGGCGAACGGCCGATCGCGCTCAGGTCGAACGCCTTGATCATCTCGTCGGTCGAAAAGATTTCTTGGTCGCCATGCGCCCAACCGAGACGCACGAGATAGTTGCGCATCGCGATCGGCAGATAGCCCAGCGCACGGTAAGCATCGACGCCGAGCGCGCCGTGCCGCTTCGACAATTTCGATCCGTCAGGTCCGTGGATGAGCGGAATATGGGCCATCACCGGAATGTCCCAGCCCATCGCCTGATAGATCTGGGTTTGCCTCGCTGCGTTATTGAGATGATCGTCGCCGCGAATAATATGCGTGATGCCCATGTCGTGATCGTCGACCACGACGGCGTGCATATAGGTTGGCGTGCCGTCCGATCGCAGCAGCACGAAGTCGTCGAGGTTTTCGTTTTGCCAGGCGACCCGACCTTGCACCTGATCCTCGACGACCGTCTCGCCGGTCAACGGCGCCCTGAGGCGGATCGTCGGTTTGACGCCCGCGGGGGCATCGGCAGGGTCGCGATCGCGCCAACGCCCGTCATACAACCTTGTCTTGCCATCGGCGCGCGCCTTCTCGCGCATCTGCACCAGCTCTTCCGGTGTTGCATAGCACTTGTATGCCTTGCCCGCGGCAAGTAGCTGCTCGGCGACCTCTCGATGGCGCGCCGCGCGCGAAAATTGGAAGACAATTTCGCCGTCCCAATTCAGTTCGAGCCAGGAAAGCCCGTCGATGATCGCGGCGATCGCCGCTGCAGTTGAGCGCTCGCGGTCGGTGTCCTCGATCCGCAGCAGCATCTTGCCCTGCCGCGAGCGCGCGAATAGCCAATTGAACAATGCCGTGCGTCCGCCCCCGATATGGAGAAAGCCGGTCGGAGAGGGCGCAAAGCGAGTGACGACGGAGTTCGACATTGCGGCTCATCTACCATAATTGGCCGTTCATGGAACATGGGATGGCGGCTTATAAGCCTTGGACTCCGCGCACGAATTTGGCACATAGGCGCCGCCGCGCGGTATAGGACAGAATCGGTTATGGCGAACGAAAAAACGGGCAACGAAGCGAACGCTGAAGCCGGCCGCGATTTCATCCGCGATATCGTTGCATCCGATTTGGCGGCAAAGCGCCATGTCGGGGTCGTCACCCGCTTTCCGCCGGAGCCGAACGGTTATCTCCACATCGGCCATGCCAAGTCGATTGCGCTCAATTTCGGCATCGCGCAGGAGTTCGGCGGCCGCTGTCACTTGCGCTTCGACGACACCAATCCCGTCAAGGAAGAACAGGAATACATCGACGCCATCAAGCGCGACGTGCACTGGCTCGGCTTCGACTGGGGCAGTAACCTCTTTCATGCCTCCGACTATTTCGAGCAGCTTTATGCCTGGGCGCAGGATTTAATCCGCGCCGGTAAAGCTTATGTCGACGATCAGACGCCAGAGCAGATCCGCATCAACCGCGGCACCTTGACGGAGCCAGGTAA
>JAFAQJ010000414.1 GCA_019246455.1 Pseudolabrys sp. | reverse complement strand
CTTGATTTTACAATAGCGCGCACGGTTACCGGACGCTCAATGCCGATTTGAAAAATGCGCGCCGAAAGGCCCCCGGTTTTCAAGCCCCAGGAGCCGAAAGCGTGGAGACGCTTCGGGATGATGAGGATGAAGGATACGGTCGCCACGCAGCGCCCGTCAAACGCCTGGTAGCGGCGGGTTGCACGCTGACGTTTGCGATCGGCTTGATCTGCGCGTTGGTGCTGATCGATTCCCTCAAACGCGACGATGAGGCGGCGTCGATCGAATCGGCGAACCTCGCGGCGACGCTGGCGTCCGACATCGGCCGTACCGTCGACACGCTCGATCTGACGCTGCAGTCGGCGCGCGATAATCGGGTCTCAGGCCGGACGATCTGGTCAAGATGGCGGATGCCGCGCTTTACCAGGCCAAGGAAATAGGCCGCGACCGTCGCGTGGTCGCGCCGACCTCTGCCGCGCCCAAGCTCGGCGCGCGAATCGCGGCTTAGGCGGCATTCCGATTTCTTACGGCATTTCTCGCGTTGCGCGACTTGACGCGCGTCTTTTCACCTTGCGCCCATCTTGCAGGCGGGTTTCCCGGCCTTACCTGCCAGTCTTAGCGTTGCCGTCAAGTCATTGCCCTTTGGAAAACCTCATGTTTAAGGTCTCGACCTTTTTTGCCGGGCGGCTTCATGGCGCGTGACCAGATTGACATGACTCCCATCGAGACGCGCGACGAATTGGTCGCGTGGTTCGAGGCGGGCAACAAGCCAAAGTCGCAATTCCGCGCCGGCACCGAGCACGAGAAATTCGCCTTCACCCTCGACGGCCACCGCCCGGTGCCATACGCGGGCCCGCGCGGCATCCGCGCGCTGCTTGAGGGCATGCAGCACCTGCTTGGCTGGGAGCCGATCATGGAAGGCGACAACATCATCGGCATGTTCGACGTCACCGGCGGCGGCGCGATCTCGCTCGAGCCCGGCGGCCAGTTCGAACTGTCCGGCGCGCCCTACGACAATGTGCATCAGACCAATGCCGAGTTGACGGCGCATCTCGCGCAAATTCGCGAAGTGGCGAAGCCGCTCGGCATCGGCTTTCTCGGCATCGGCATGACGCCGGACTGGACGCGCAAGGACATGCCGGTGATGCCGAAGGGCCGCTACAAGATCATGACCAACTACATGCCGAAGGTCGGCACACTCGGCCTCGATATGATGTACCGGACCTGCACGGTGCAAACCAATCTCGACTTCTCGTCCGAAGCCGACATGGTCAAGAAGCTGCGCGTCGCGCTTGCGCTGCAACCCATCGGCACCGCGCTGTTCGCTAATTCGCCGTTCACCGAAGGCAAGCCAAACGGCTATGTCTCGTTCCGCTCCTACATCTGGACCGACACCGACAACCAGCGCGCCGGCATGCTGCCGTTCGCATTCGAGGACGGCATGGGCTTCGAACGTTACGTCGATTACGCACTCGACGTGCCGATGTATTTCATCAAGCGCGGCGACACATACCTCGACGTATCGGGCCAATCGTTCCGCGATTTATTCAACGGCAAGCTGCCCGGCGCCCCGGGCGAGCGCGCCACGATCTCGGACTGGGCGAACCATGTCTCGACGATTTTCCCGGAGGTTCGCCTCAAGCGCTATCTCGAAATGCGCGGCTCGGATTCCGGCCCGTGGCGCCGTCTGCCGTCGCTTACCGCGTATTGGATCGGCTTGCTCTATGACGACGAGGCGCTCGATGCCGCCTGGGAGCTGGTGAAAGACTGGAGCGAGACGGATCGTCAGAAGCTGCGCGAGGAAGTGCCGCGCCGCGGGTTCCGCACCACCGTGCAACAGACCAATGTCTTTACTCTCGCCAAGCAGACATTGATGCTGGCACACAAAGGCTTGGAGCGCCGCAAGCGGCTGGACCAGAACGGCCGCGACGAGACACGTTACCTGCGCCCCCTCGAGGAGATCATCGCGCAGGGTGTCACGCCGGCCGAGGCCATGCTCGAGAAATTCCGCGGCGAGTGGAAGGCCTCGGTCGCGCCGATTTACACCGAGTATATGTATTAGGGTCGGCGACCTATGGCCAAATCCACGCCCGCGACGCGCGCGCTCGAAAAAGACGGCGTCGTTTTCAAGCTGCACGAATACCAATACGATCCAAACGCCGAAAAGGTTGGCATGCAGGCGGCCGAGGCGCTCGGTATCGAACCGCAACGCCTGCTCAAAACGTTGATAGCGCGAGCTGGAGACGCGGTCTGTGCGCTGGTGCCGTCGGACCGTGAAGTCAATTTGAAAAAGCTTGCGGCGGCCGCCGGCGCGAAAAGCGCAGTGATGCTTGGCGCTGCCGATGCCGAGCGCATCACCGGCTACAAGGTCGGCGGGATTTCGCCGTTTGGCCAGAAAAAACGCGTGCCGGTCTTTATCGAGAAATCGGCGCTCGACTTTCCGCTTATCGTGATGAACGGCGGTCAGCGCGGCTTACAGGTCGAGTTGGCGGGCGAGGACGCCGTGCGCGTGCTCAACGCGAAAGTAGCGGAGATCTGTTGATCACTCCGCCGCTTGCGCGGCCTCAGTGAGGTTGTCGAGCGAGGAGATGATATGCTCGGCGAGTGCGTCCGCCAGCGCCGAGCTCTCGTGCGGCGAACGCACCAGTCCAATCCTGCACGACGGCAATTCCGGAAAACCTTCCGCCGCCGTGAGAACGCGCATGCCGGGCCGCAATCCGGACTCCGCGAGCACCGACACCGCTAACCCACTGAGCACCGCCGAAGAGACTGCGCCGGCGTTCGACGACGTGTAGAGAATACGGAATTGGCGGCCGATCGATTCCAGCCGCTCGATCGCAATACGTCGCCACGAACAGGTCGGACGGCCAAGCGCGAGCGGCAAGCGTTCTTCGAGATGGGTCGGATGCCGGTTCGAGGTCACCCACAGCAGACGCTCGCGGCGAAATGTTTCCGAGGCGCGCTTGCTCTCACAATTCGTCACGATCGCGAGATCGATGTCATTGGCGTCGATGCGCTCAAGCAAGTCGGTTGAGGGCTCGCATACCACCGACAATTCGACCCCGGGATAAGCGCGCGAGAAGCGCGCCATGATTTCCGGCAGGTAGCGGTCGGCGTAATCGTCCGGCACCCCGAGTCGCACACGGCCGGACAGATGCTCGTCAGAGAATGCCGCGATGGTCTCGATGTTGAGCTTCACGATGCGTCGCGCGTAATCGAGTAAGCGGCCGCCGTCTTCGGTCAATTTCGACGCGCGTCCGTCGCGTGCGAAGATCGGTCGGTCGAGCCGCTCCTCCAGCCGCTTCATCTGCATCGACACCGCGGATTGCGTCTTGTTCACGACCTCCGCCGCTTTGGTGAAGCTGCCAGTCTCGGCGATGGCAATGAAGGTGCGGAGCTGGTCGACGTCGATCAACGCGGTCATGGCGACATCCTCGGATTCGCGGGCGTATAGCCCATCAGGAATTACGATTGGTCAGATTAAAAACATTCGTTTCACTAATCAATGGTGCAGGTCCATATTCATCTGGCTCACGGGATTCGGGTGGGGTTATCGGGTGGCTCGACCCGCGGTTTGGGCCCATTTTGTGGGCCTGAATCGTTGCTTTTGAAGGAGACTAATCATGCGCACTTATCCCCTGGTTCCGATCGGCGCCGCGGCTCCGGCTCGGGCTTTGGCACCGGTCATCGCCATTCTGGGCGGTTGGCTCAAAGCATTTGCCCAGGCGCGCCGTCATCGTGCGCAGTGCCGCGCTTTGGCCGGTCTCGATGGCCGCATGCTGGCCGATATGGGCATTAGTCGCGCCGATGTGCGTGACGCGTTTTCCGAGCCGTTCTGGGAAGACCCGACCGCATTGCTGCGCGAGCGCGCGCTCGAACGCCGGCTCTATCGCACCAGTGAACTGCGCCTAGTGATGCCGGCGAGCGCGCAGCGCGAATTGCTCATCAAGCGGGCCTGCCTGGAGCGTCCGGCTCGGCAGGCGGTTTGAGCTCAACGAAATAGCGGCCGGTCCCTCTCACCGGCCGCTCGATCCGAACAGCGAAATCCCCTCTCGCGTCCGGATCCTGCGCCCGCCGGCCCGTCCGGCGGGCGCACGAGTTTTAATATTGAGGTTTTCCCATCACAAATATCTGAGATGTGGGCCACGCGACCTGCGTGTGCACAATGGCATGCCGCTGCGTTAGGATGCAGCGGGCACGAGGCAGGCGCGGATGCGGAATGGCAGGCTTCTGATCGGCGCTATGATCGTCGCGATTGTGGCTGCTGTGACGCCGGCCAGCGCGCAGATCGGTTTCGACCGCCCCGGCGGTGACTCCACCAATTTCCAGGTCCGCACCGGCGATCCAGCCGCGTGCGCGGCGCGCTGCGAGCGCGAAAGCCGATGTCGCGCCTGGAGCTTTTCTTATCCAGGCCCGAACCGCCCGGATCCGGTCTGCTGGCTCAAGAATCAGGTCACGCCGCGCAAGGAGGACAATTGCTGCGTGTCAGGCGTGCGCGGCGCTGGCGTCGTCGAGCCCCGTACCGGAGCGATCGAATTTTCGATCGACCGCCCGGGCGGCGACTACAAGAGCCTCGACGTCAAAACCGATCCGGAGGGCGCGAGCTGCAAGGCCGAGTGCGACGGCGATAATAAATGCCGCGCCTGGACATATGTGAGGCCGGGTTACATCAGCGCCGGCGCACGCTGTTATCTCAAGAGCGAGATCAAGCGGCCGCGACACAAGCCGTGCTGCATCTCGGGCGTCGTGCGCTAGACATTACTGCACCGCGCTGAAGAATCGCGCGAAGCGCAGACCCGACGGCCATTTCCAGAGTGGCTCTTTCGTCACGCCGAGATCGAGCGAGCCGATGATGCCGTTGATGCGGCCGACTAGGTTGTCGGCAGGCAACAAACCGACGCCGCCGTCGCGCAGCGGCACGCGGCTATCGGCGGAATCGTCACGATTGTCGCCCATCACGAAGAGATGGCCGGGCGGCACCACGGTGTCCGCCATGTTGTCGAGCGGACCGTGGTTCGAGAGTTTGTAGATCATGTGCCGGCGATTGTTGGGCAGCGTTTCGACATAGCGCGCCGCCGGAAATTGGCCCCGTTCGGTCTGAGCGGCACTATTGCCGTCCGGCTCAAGCTTCGCGGCGACACTATTGATGATGACCTGTCCGTTGCGCAGTTCGATGTGGTCGCCCGGCAAGCCAATGACGCGCTTGACCCAGACTTGCGAGCGGTCGCCGGGCCAGCGGAACACGACGATGTCGCCACGCTCGGGTAACGCCGCAAAGATACGGCCTCGATCGGGGATCGAAATGGGGGCGGGGAGCGAAGCGGCGCTATAGCCGTAAGGATATTTCAGCGCGAGAAGTTCATCGCCGATCAAGAGCGTCGGCTCCATCGATGCCGACGGCACGTAAAACGGCTCAGCGAGCGCGGTGCGCGTCACCGCGACGATCAGAACAATGACAGCGATCTCGATGGCACTACGTAGCCATCGGCGGACGTGGGGAAGCATCGTAGACTCCGTTGTTTATGCCGTGCCGCCGACGGTGATCTTGTCCATCCGTAGCGACGGCTGCCCGACGCCGACCGGCACGCCCTGGCCGTTCTTGCCGCAGGTGCCGATGCCCGGATCGAGGGCGAAGTCGTTACCGATCATGGAAATGCGGTGCAAATCGGTCGGCCCATTGCCGATCAGCATCGCGCCCTTGACCGGGGCGGCCACCTTGCCGTTCTCGATCTTGTAGGCCTCGGTGCACTGAAACACGTATTTGCCGGACGTGATGTCGACCTGGCCACCGCCGAAATTGACGGCATAGAGACCGTTCTTCACCGACGCGATGATTTCCTCGCGCGGTTTGTCGCCAGCCAGCATGGTGGTGTTGGTCATGCGCGGCATCGGCACATGAGCGTGGCTTTCGCGCCGACCATTGCCGGTCGGCTTCATGTCCATGAGACGGGCGTTCTGCCGGTCCTGCATATAGCCGACCAGGATGCCGTCTTCGATCAAGGTAGTGCGGTTGGTCGGCGTGCCCTCGTCATCGATCGACAGCGAACCACGACGCGACGAGATCGTGCCGTCGTCGACGACCGTCACGCCTTTTGCGGCGACGCGCTGGCCGATCAGGCCGGCAAAGGCCGAGGTTTTCTTGCGATTGAAGTCGCCCTCGAGACCGTGGCCGACCGCTTCATGTAGCATCACGCCGGGCCAGCCGGGACCGAGCACGACATCCATCTCACCGGCCGGAGCGGGCACGGCCTTGAGGTTGACCGTCGCCTGACGCACGGCCTCGTCGACGGCGTTGCGCCACGCGGTGGGATCGATGAAGCGCTGATATCCTTCGCGGCCGCCGAAACCGTGGCTGCCGGTTTCCTGCCGGTCGCCTTCGCCGCACACGACCGACACGTTGAGCCGCACTAGCGGCCGCACGTCGCGGTAGATTTCACCGTCAGCGCGCAAGATTTCGACGACCTGCCAGGTGGCACCCAGCGAAGCCGACACTTGGCGCACGCGCGGGTCCTTCGCGCGTGCATAGGCGTCGATCTCTTCGAGCAGCTTCACCTTGGCCTCGAAGGCCGGCTCGCCGAGCGGATTGTCGTCGCTATAGAGCCTACGGTTGGTGCGGCCGGGTGGGTCAGCGTAAGTGCCGCTGTGTCCGCCTTTGACGGCGCGCACCGCCTCCGCGGCGCGGGCGACAGCCGCCTCGGAAATGTCGGAGGCGTGGGCGTAGCCGACCGCTTCGTCTTTGACGGCGCGCAGGCCGAAACCTTGCGCGGTGTCGTAGGTTGCCTGCTTGAGGCGGCCATTGTCGAACGTCAGTCCTTCCGACTGGCGATATTCGAGAAAGAGTTCCCCGTCATCGGCGCCTTCGAGGCCACGCGCGATCAACGTCTCGACGCGCGCAGGATCGAGCCCGCTGCGGTCGATCAAGGAGGTGAGGGCTTTGTCCATGTCCTGCTCCGATCCCACAACATAGGAACAGAGCGGCGATTGTGCGAGGGGCTAGAACGGCACCCGGAGCGCGGCGCGGATGCTCTGCGCTTTATAGGCGTCGCTGCCGAACATGAAGCCGTATTCGAGAGCGACCATCATGCCGCCGAAGGCTCGGGCGTTCAGCCCCAGAGCGACAGTCGTCATGTTCTTTACGGTCGAAGGTTGGCCGAACGCCGAGCCCGCCGCCGGTCCGAGGTCGGCGTAATACATATTCTGGCTGTAGCCATCTTGCATGATCTCTTTGTATTCCACGCGGGCGGTCGGGGTCAGCGTGCCGAAGCTCACCGGCACATCGATTGAGCCGCGCAATCCGACGCCGACGGATGTCGAACTCGCCGTCATTTTGTCGTAGCTCAGGAGCTGGGCACTCGCGCCGGTTTCCGAATAGTCGTCGAGTGTTGCGGACGTGAAATCAGCTTTGACGTAGGGAGCGAGCTTGTAAACGTCGCGGCGGCCCAGCTCGAAGCTCGCGGTCGCCGAGCCGAACCAGTAGGAGCCCTTGCGCTTGCCGCCGACATTGCTGCCTTCACCGGTGACGAAACGGCGGTTGTCGAAGTCGAGCGTGCCATAACCTGCGGCGACATCCAGGAAGAATGGGTCGAATGGCCTTAAGCTCGCGTAGAGCGTCCCGCTGATGCTCGTCGCATCGCTGCGTGTGCCATTGGAGCCGATGTCGCTGCGATCGGCGCCGTAGCCGAGCGCGAGACCGACGATTGCGCCCTCCATCAGCTTCCAGTCGACCCCGCCGCTCAGTCCGCCAGACAGGAATTTGTTATTGGACGAGACGCCGTTCGGTGTCGTTGAGCCGAACTGGAACGCGCCGGCGGTCCACAGCGCCATTTGCGACGCCCAGCCGGAAGCACAATCCGAACTGCCCGAGCGCGGCGCAGCGGGCTGCTGCGCATAGACCGGCCGGCCGTACTGATCGAAACCCTGCAGCTGATAGCCTTGCGACGACGAACGGTCGATCGGCGGTGCGATGCCGAAATTGACCGAGCACGGATTGAAGCCGTCATGCAGCGAGGCGAGGTGCTGGCTGACATTATCGATCTGCGTGGTAGCGAAGCGTTGCGACGCTGCGACTTGCGCGGCGATTAGGCCTTGTACCTCGGGATCGAGCGCCGGGTCGGCGCGCGCGGTCATCGTGAAGGCGCGGGTGCCGATATTGCCGTTGATGTCGGTCGCCTGCACCGTGAACGACGCGCCGGTGAATGTGCCGGGCGTGCCGCTGATGACACCGGTATTGGCGTTGAGCGTCAATCCGGCAGGCAACGTGCCGGCAGAAATCGAGAAGGTGTACGGCGCGGTGCCGCCGGTCGCGGTGACGGTGGTGCTGTAGGGCCGCCCAGCGATCGGTGCGGGGAGGGCGGATGGATTCACCGTCAGCGTGGCCGTGCCGATGTTGACTGTGTACGGCCGGCTGCCGACGTTCGCGAGCGAATCCGTCGCGGTGATCGTGAAGGTGGACGAGCCGGAGCCAGTAGGCGTTCCGGTGATCGCGCCGGTGCTGGTGTTGAGCGCGAGACCTACGGGCAGAGCGCCCGCTGTGACGGCGTAAGTGTATGGCCCGGTGCCGCCGCTTGCAGTGACGGTTTGGTTGTAGGGCAGGTTGCGCGTGCCCGACGGTAGCGTTGCCGGATTGATCGTCAGGATGTTGGAGCCGACCTGCATCGAGTAGCTGCGGCTACCGGTGATTGGCGTCGCATCGGTGCCCTGGATCGTGAAGCTATAGGGACCAGACGTCGTCGGCGTGCCGGTTAACGCGCCGGTGCCGCCGTTGAGCGCAAGTCCAGGGGGCAACGAACCGGCGATCACCGCATAGCTATAGGGCGCGGTGCCGTTGCTGGCGACGAAGGTCTGGCTGTAGGCCGTGCCCACGACGCCATTCGGAATGCTGGTCGGATTGATGGTCAGCGGGGCCGGATCGATCGTCAGCGAATAGGAGCGCGTGCCGGTGTTGAACAAGGTGTCGGTCGCGGTGACATCGAACGAGAATGTGCCAGCCGCGCTCGGTGTGCCACTCAGCGCGCCGTTGGCCGCCAGACTCATCCCGGGCGGCAGCGCGCCGGCGGTGCGCGCGAATGTATAAGGCCCTGTGCCGCCACTCGCGGTGAACGTCGCGCCGTAGGATTGGCCTCTCGTCCCATTTGGTAAAGGCGAGCCCGGATTGACGGTCAGGATGTTGCTGCCGATGTTGACGGTATAAGAACGCGTGCCTGTGTTGTTGACGCTGTCGAGCGCGCGAATGGTGAAGGAGTATGCGCCCGGGGTCGTTGGCGTGCCCGTGATGTCACCAGTGCCGCCGTTGAGCGACAGGCCGGTTGGCAGCGAGCCGGACGACACCGAAAATGTGTAAGGCCCAGTGCCACCGCTCGCGCTGACAGTCTGATTGTAGGCCACGCCTTGGGTGCCGTTCGACAGTGACGCCGGATTTACCGTGAGAATGTTGCCGCCGATATTGATGGTGTAGTTACGACTGCCGGTGTTACCCGCGCTGTCCTGTCCGTCGATCGTAAAGCTGAATGGTCCGGCTGTGGTCGGAGTACCGGTGATGGCGCCGGTGCTGCCGTTGAGCGAGAGACCGGTCGGCAATGACCCGCCGCCAAGAGAGAACGTGTAAGGCCCGGTGCCGCCGCTTCCAGAGACGGTCTGGTTGTAAGCGACGCCTTGCGATCCGTTCGGCAAACTACCGGGGTTGATCGACATGCCGCCGGGAGTACCGACACTCATGGTGTAAGTACGGAAGCCGGTATTGCCGCCGTTGTCGGTTGCTTGAATCTGGAATGTCGAAGAGCCGCTGCCGCTCGGCGTGCCGTGCAACGTGCCGTCGCTGTCGAGTATGAGCCCGGCGGGCAGCGAACCGGACAACAAATTGAAAGTGTAGGGTGCGTTGCCGCCAACCGCGGTGACGATTTGGTTGTACGCCGTGCCATTCGTCGCCGGTGGCAGCGTGTTCGGTTGCAGTGTGATCGTGAACTGCGCGAGTGCGGTTTGTGTCAGCCAGAATGTGAAAACGGTGGCCACGAGGACGCGCAACAGCGTCCGCGCGCAACGGCGCGCCACCGCAGTCCCCACCTGCAAAAGGAGCATCCAGCCCGCCGCGTATCGTAATGCGGCATAAGGCTTGGACTTTTATGGTTAACCGACGGTAAACCGGCACCCGCTAAGCGGCATAAAAACGTCGTAACGACTACGGCAGTTTGTCGTAGCCCTCGCCGAATCCTTTGAGGCTCATCGGAAAGCCGATGCCCTCTTCCGGCGTCTGGAAAATGATGAAGGTTGCGGTCTGGCCGGTGCGGAGCTTTTTAATCAGCTCGTCGTCCATGACGACCTCGGCGATGCAGCCGTTTGGCAGGCACCGCACGAACCCTGCACGGCCAATGTCGGCGTTATCGATCTTAAGCCCTAGGCCGGACGGCAGAAGCACGCCCAAAGGCGCCACAACGCGCATGAGCCGGGACTTGGCGTCCGCGGTTTTGAGGACGATCACGGTCAGACCGACATTGGCCCGGTCTTCGGCCGTGACGGCCTGGATCAGCGCGCACTGCTCGCTTTTGGCTCCGGGCGGCGTGTCGCAGCGAATTTGCCAATCCTGATGGACCGACCGCACCGCCCCCTGGGCGAGGGCGGTGGCGCTAAAGCAAGATGCGAGGACGGCCGCTGCCACAATCGGCGTCAAATGGTGGCGGAAAAAGCCTATCATTCCATCCTCTGGGTCGAGGGCGATTCCCGCCCACGAATCGCCATCCGACCAAGCACTCTATCCGGCGTGGTTGGGTCACGGCCAAGCGCGGATGTCAAGAAAGGGAAATAATTCGCGCGTTTCCTGACTCCCGCTCGTCGACAAGGTGCATTGCGGCAGGGACGGAATTATGGTTTGAAAAACCGGGATTGCCCCCCGTTCTGCCGCGCGACTTTCAGGGTGCCACGCCCGTGGCATACGCCGCGTCCGGCAGGACCGAGCCGAATCTCAAGCCAGCGGTGCGGCCAACATGCCCCATCGCCGCCGATTTCCGCCGAAGGAGCGCGCACAAGATGTTCAAGCGATTGGCCGGGTTCATGATCGCCGGAGCGATGCTGTCGAGTGGCGGGACGGCGTACGCCGCCTCCGGCCAGCCGTCGCCCTGGCAGATGACTCTCCAGCAGTCCGCCTCCCCAGTGATGGACGATATCGTCTGGTTCCATGACTTCCTGCTCTGGATCACCGCCGCGATCGCGATCTTCGTCCTAGTGTTGCTCGTCATTGTCATCGTGCGCTTCAACGCCAAGGCCAATCCGGTTCCATCACGTACCACCCACAACACGCTGATCGAGGTGCTGTGGACCGTCGTTCCGGTTCTCATTCTGGTCGGGATCGCGATCCCGTCGTTCAAGCTGCTGTTCCTCGAGCTCAAGGTGCCGCCGGCCGAAGTCACCGTGAAGGCAACTGGCAAGCAGTGGTTCTGGACCTACGATTATCCCGACGCGAAGTTCGGTTTTGATTCCTTGATGCTGCAGGATAAGGATCGCAAAGCGGATCAGCCGCGGTTGCTCGCCGTCGACAACGAAATGGTGGTGCCGGTCAACAAGGTCGTTAAGCTGATCGTGGTCGGCGCCGACGTCATTCATTCGTTCTCGATCCCGTCGTTTGGCATCAAGATCGACGCCGTGCCGGGACGCATCAATGAAACTTGGTTCAAGGCCGAGCGCGAGGGCATGTACTACGGCCAATGCTCGCAACTCTGTGGGCGCGATCACGCCTTCATGCCGATCGCCATTCGTGTCGTGAAAGACGGCGAATATTCGGCTTGGCTCGACGCGGCGAAAAAGAAATTTGCATACGACAACCCGCTCACCCCGAATATGATCGCGGCGGCCGATCAAGCGGCGAAGTAGGCGGACGAGGGATCGAAGGATCAAAGACAATGGCGCATTCGGCAACGGCACACGCACACGACGATCACGCCCACGGCCATCCGACTGGTTGGCGCAGGTATCTCTATTCGACCAACCACAAGGACATCGGCACGATGTACCTGGTGTTCGCGCTGGTCGCTGGCGTCATTGGCGGCGCGTTGTCGGTCGCGATCCGAATGGAATTGCAGAATCCCGGTCTGCAGATTTTCCCGACGCCGCATGAGTACAATGTGTTCGCCACAGCGCACGGCCTGATCATGATCTTCTTCATGGTGATGCCCGCGATGATCGGCGGATTCGGCAACTGGTTCGTACCGCTGATGATCGGCGCGCCCGACATGGCGTTCCCGCGCATGAACAACATCTCGTTCTGGCTTTTGCCGGCGTCGTTTGCGCTGCTGCTGGGATCAATGTTCGTTGAGGGTGAACCGGGCGCGCTGGGCGCCGGCACAGGATGGACGATCTACGCTCCGCTATCGACCAGTGGCCATCCGGGCCCGGCGATGGATTTCGCGATTCTGTCGATCCACTTGGCCGGCGCTTCCTCAATTCTTGGCGCGATCAACTTCATCACCACAATCTTCAATATGCGCGCGCCAGGCATGACGCTGCACAAGATGCCGCTGTGCGTATGGGCGATCCTGGTCACCGTCTTCCTGCTGCTCTTGGCGTTGCCGGTGCTCGCCGGTGCGATAACGATGCTGCTGACCGACCGCAATTTCGGCACCACGTTCTTCAACCCCGAAGGCGGCGGCGATCCGATCCTGTTTCAACATCTGTTCTGGTTCTTCGGCCACCCGGAGGTTTACATCCTCATTCTTCCGGGCTTCGGCATGATCAGTCAGATCGTCGCGACTTTCTCCAAGAAGCCGGTGTTTGGCTATCTCGGTATGGCTTACGCGATGGTCGCAATCGGCGGCATCGGCTTCGTCGTTTGGGCGCACCACATGTACACGGTCGGCATGTCAACCGCGACGCAGGCCTATTTCGTCGCCGCGACCATGGTCATCGCGGTGCCGACCGGCGTGAAGATCTTCTCTTGGATCGCCACGATGTGGGGCGGCTCAATCGAATTCCGCACGCCGATGCTGTGGGCGATCGGCTTCATCTTCCTGTTCACCATCGGCGGTGTCACCGGCGTGGTGCTGGCTAACGCCGGCATCGATCGCGCGCTGCAGGAGACGTATTACGTTGTGGCGCACTTCCACTACGTGCTGTCGCTCGCCGCGGTCTTCACGATCTTCGCGGGTTGGTACTACTGGTTCCCGAAGATCACCGGCTACATGTACAACGAGACAATCGGAAAGCTGCACTTCTGGGTGACGTTCATCGGC
>JAFAQJ010000413.1 GCA_019246455.1 Pseudolabrys sp. | reverse complement strand
TCGACGTCTTTCGCCGTCAGCGTCCAATCATTGTCGAGATTAGCCACCACGGCTTCCATGAACGGCTGCGACAACGCGATCGCCTTGTCCTTGTCGCCGGTGTAGTCAAACAAAATGGCAAGTGCGAGCTGCTGCGGATTTTCCCCTCCGTAAGTCCATTCGAACCCGTATTTGGTAAATTGCTTCACCTCGTAATGCTCATCGAGCTTCTTGCCATCCACCGTGACGACGAGACCATCGATGGTGCGCTTTCCTTCGTAAGTTTTCATCAGACCGACACCGTTCCCCGGGTGAAATTTTCGACGTAGTCCATCAGTTTATCCGAGGCACGCGCGGCGGCCTCTGTGTTGCCCTGCGCGATCGCACGCGCCTGATTAGCATGGAGACGTGCGCACAACGGCAAATCGGCGGCTTCGCGGTAATGCATGTACCAGAAGCGCCTCGACAGGCCCTGCAAGAGCTTCATCGAGCGGTCGGCGAAGTCGTTGTGCGCCGCCTCGATCATCAGGCGATTGAGGCCTTTGTCGAGCCGCATAAAGGCGATGTCATCAGTGCTTTTCGCGGCACGATCCATGCCCTGCGCGATCTCCTGGAATTGCGCGCGCTGCTCCTTGGTGGCGCGGTCAGCGCCGGCGCGGCTGAGCAGGCGCTCGAGTTCGCGCCGCACTTCGAGCACCAGCAATTGGCTGCGCGGATTGATGTCAGACACGAGAATGCCCTTGCGCGGCAGGATGGTGACGAGGCCTTCGCGGGCGAGACGCTGCAACGCTTCGCGGATCGGCGTGCGGCCGATCTTGAACTGCGCCGACAGCATCTGCTCCGAAAGCACATCACCCGGCTTGAGCCGCAGCGTGACGATCTGCTCCTCGAGCAGACGGTAGGCCTGCTCGGTGAGCGTTTCATCGCGCGGCGGCGCGGGCTTGACGACGCGGGTTTTGCGGGCGGCCTGCGAGCGCGGCATTGTCAGACGTGCCTGCGTTTGGCGACCATCGCCGCGAACTTTTCATATTCGGCCTCGTTCACCGTGTAAGAATGGTCGTCGTCCGGGAACGCGCCGTCTTTCACTTCTTTGACGTATTCCTTGATGCCGTTGACGGCGACTTCGGTGAGCTTGGCGAAACGTTTGGTGAATTTCGGCTTGAAGTCGGTGAAGACGCCGAGCAGGTCATAACACAGCAGAATTTGCCCGTCGGTACCCACACCAGCGCCGATGCCGATCGTCGGGATCGTGAGCTGCTCGGAAATTAGCTTGGCGATTTTGGCCGGCACCGCTTCGAATTCGAGCATGAAGCAGCCGGCGTCCTCGATCGCGAACGCGGCCTCGAGAATCTTCATCGCAGCGTCCGCAGTGCGGCCCTGAATCTTGAAGCCACCGAACATCGCAATGGTGTGCGGCGTCAGCCCAATATGCGAGGCGGTCGGAATGCCGGCATCAACCAGCGCCTTGAGAATATGGGCCTGCGACTTGCCGCCCTGCGGCTTGACCGCGTCGCACAAGGTTTCCTGCATGAAGCGCGAGGCGTTGGCGAGCGCGCGGTCGATGGTGTTGTAGCTTTGGTACGGCATGCAGCCAAGCATGAAGGTGTTGGGCGCGCCGCGACGCACGGCCTGACCGTGCAACACCATCATGTCCATCGTCGCCGGCACCGTGGAACGGTGGCCATGCGAGATCATCGCCAGACTATCGCCGAGCACCGCGACATCGACGCCGGCCATCTCAGCCCATTGCGCGGAGGTGTAGTCGGGCACCGACATGTAGACCATCTTCTCGCCGGTCTTCTTGGAGTCGCGAATTTCGGTAATGGTGCGTTTCTCGCGCTTACCCTCCGGCTTCGCGTCGCCTGGTTTGGTCGCCGGCCTCGCCTTCTCCTGCATAGGTCCTCCCCCTGCGCGGCCCATTGCACAAACCGCTGATATATGTCTCGTATGTTAGTGACACCCGAAATACGCGGTCAAGGGATGCTGCCGGTCTCTGTGCTTGTTCCGCTCATCACGTTCATGGCGTTGCTGCTCGATCTGGCTCTGTTGGTGCTGGCGGTCAGCGGCCATTTTCCGCGTGCACAAAATCAAAATGACCGCATCGGCGCGGTTTCTATTTACGGTGCAATCATTGTCGCGGCATTGACGGCGATTGCCGGGATCGCGGCGGCGATCGCACTCATTCCCTGGTACGCGGCGGTGATTGCCGGCGGTCTCAGTATTCTGTGCGCGCCTTTGCTGTTGCAAATGTTTAGCGACGATTTTGTCGACGGCCGCGGCTCGCTCACCGCGTTCTCCGTAATTGCGATCGTGTTGGCGGTCGGATTCTTGTTCGCCACGGGTGTCCTTCCGCAATGACGCAGCAGACAGGCACTGTCTCGTCCGGCTCTTGGCGCACCTGGACGACCAACAATCCGTATTTCCTTTTGGCGATGGCCTCGCTGTTTTGGTCCGGCAATCACATCGTCGGCCGCGCCATCGGCGGTCAAGTGCCGCCGGTCGGCATTTCGATGCTGCGCTGGCTCATTCCAGCCATCGTGATGTGGCCTTTCATCCGGAACCAGCTAGCGCGCGACTGGCCGGAAATCCGCAAGCACTGGGTCGTTCTGCTCTGGCTTGGCATCACCGGTGGCGCGCTGTTCAGCGCGTTGCAGTATGTCGGCCTGCAATACACCACCGCGCTCAACGTCTCGGTGCTCAACTCGCTGGTCCCGGTCCTCATCCTCGCGGTTGGCACTATAGTCTTCGGCGACCGCTGCACCGTCGTTCAGGGCCTAGGCATCGCGACATCGCTGATCGGCGTTTTAGTGATCGTGGCCCGCGGCGACTTCGAAACATTGCGCGCGCTGCGCTTCAATTGGGGCGACCTCATTATTCTCTTCAATATGCTGGTGTTCGCAATCTACGCGGCGTGTCTGCGGCTGCGGCCGCAAATCCACTGGCTGAGCTTTCTGTTCGTGTTCGCGATGATTTCAGCCGTGACGACGCTGCCGTTCGCAATTTGGGAGTGGACGTCCGGAACGGTCTTTCACGCCACTACGCTGACAATCGCCGCTATCGTATATGTTTCGATTTTTCCAAGCGTGGTCGCGTTCGCCGCCTGGGCCAGAGGCGTCGAACTGATCGGCGCGATCCGCGCCGGTCCTTATGTCCACCTCGTGCCGGTCTACACCGCT
>JAFAQJ010000384.1 GCA_019246455.1 Pseudolabrys sp. | reverse complement strand
GTTGGTCCTGCGTGCGATTTCGAATTAATCGCAAGTGTGAACGCCCGGCTTTACCAGCGCGTTAACAACGCAACGACCGTCCGGTTCCGCAAACGGCAACGACACGAGCTATAAGCCCGTGCCGTCTGATTTGGCCAGCAAAAATGGGAGTCAGTGCCTGCCTATTTCGCAGGCGGTCCGATGGTGACGGTCAGTTTACCGACGCCCTCGATTTCGCATTCGAGCTTGTCGCCGACGCTGATCGGCGTCACGCCGGACGGCGTGCCGGTCATGATGATGTCGCCGGCCGCGAGGGCGACCATCTCCGACAGCTTCGAGATGCACTCCGGCACGTTCCAGATCATCTGGGCGAGGTCGCCCTCCTGGCGGATCTTGCCGTTGCCCCTGAGCATGATCTTGCCCTTGGTCGGGTGGCCGATCTCGGCGGCGGGGCGCAGTGCGCCGCACGGCGCCGAATGATCGAACGCCTTGCCGATTTCCCACGGCCGTTTGATGTCGCGCGAGGCGATCTGCAGGTCGCGGCGCGTGAGGTCGATGCCGACGCCGTAGCCGTAGATGCAGTCATTGGCCTTGTTGACCGAAATGTTGCGGCCGCCGGATTTGAGCGCGACCACGAGCTCGACCTCGTGATGCAAGTCCTTGGTCAGCGGCGGGTAAGGCACGGTGCCGCCATCGGGCACGATCGCGTCGGCCGGCTTGGCGAAGAAGAACGGCGGGGCGCGCTCGTCCTGGCCCATTTCCTTGATGTGCTCGAGATAGTTGCGGCCGACGCACCAGATCCGGCGCACTGGAAAAAGCTTGGACGTGCCCTGGACGGCGATGGCGGCCTGCGGGGCAGGCGGAATGACGTAACGATCTTCGGCCATTGGGTCTACTCGCGTGCGCTGAAAAAGCTGCCGTGCCGATAGCACACGGCGCCGTCGCTTTGCTAGCCGGTAGCCGCGCGCGTGCCGGCGGGGCGCGGTGCGTCCTGCTCGACCAATTGCAGGCGGTAGAACGCGGCATAGCGCCCGCCTTTGTGCAGCAGCTCCTCATGGCGGCCGGTCTCGACCACCTTGCCGCCTTCGATCACCAGAATGCGCTGCGCGTGCGAAATCGTATGCAGGCGGTGCGCGATGGCAAGCGTGGTGCGGCCTTCGCACAGATGGTCCATCGCCTCGCGCACCTGCAATTCGGATTCGCTGTCGAGCGCCGCGGTCGCCTCGTCGAGCAAAATGATCGGCGCATTGCGGATCAGCGCGCGCGCAATCGCAATGCGCTGGCGCTGGCCGCCGGAGAGTTGCAAGCCATGTTCGCCGACCGGCGTGGCGTAACCGGCCGGAAAGGCGCTGATGAAATCATGCGCGTAGGCTGCTTTGGCTGCGGCGATGATCTCGGCCTCGGTGGCATTCTCCTTGCCGAACGCAATGTTCTCAAGGATCGAACCGCGGAACAGGAAAACGTCCTGCCCGACATAAGCGATCTGCCGGCGCAGCGAGTGGCGCGAGACGGCCGTAATGTCCTGTCCATCGACCGTAATCGTGCCGCTCTGCATTTCGTAGAAGCGCATCAGCAGATTGAACACGGTCGATTTGCCGCCGCCGGACGGCCCGACCAGCGCGGTCAGTTGGCCGGGCTCGCCGACGAAGGACATGCCGTTGAGCACCGGCTCGTCCGGTCGATAGCCGAAACTGACATTGGAGAATTCGATGCGGCCGGCGGTGGCCTGAAGCGCGGGCTTGTCGTCGTCAGGGCTCTCGCTCGGCGGGCTGTCGATGATGTCGAACAGGATGCGCACGCCAACCAGCGCGCTGCTCAGTTCGAGATTGAGTCGTGCGAGGCGTTTGGCTGGCTCATAGGCTAGCAGAAACGCCGTAATGAAGGAGAAGAATTCGCCGGGCGCCGCGTCGGTCTTGATGACGCGATAGCCCGCATAAATGATGGCGAGCGAGATCGCGAAACCGCCCAGTGTTTCCATCAGCGGGCTCGCGCGATTGGCGACCCGCGCCATCTTGTTGGATTCGTTCTCGACTGTTTCGACGTTGCGTTCGAACCGTTGGGTTAGCGCATCCTCAAGCGTGAAGGCCTTGACGATGCGCAAGCCCTGCAATGTCTCCTGCAGCGTCTCGATCGTCTGCGCGCCGCCGTGGAATTGGCTGCGCGCGATCGCGTGGATGCGGCGAATCATGCGCCGCAACAAGATCATCGCCGGCGGCGCGACCACGAGGCTGAACAGCGACATGATCGGATCCTGAATCACCATCACAGTAACGAGACCGATCAGCGAGAAGAAGTCGCGGCCGATCGCAGAGATTACTAGATTGATGACGTTGGTGGCGGCGGTGGCGCCGGCTGTCAGTCGCGCGATGAACTCGCTGGAATGGCGCGTTGAGAAAAACCCGAGGCTTTCGTTTAGCAGCTTCTTGAAGACGCGCTTCTGGTTGAGCGCGATCATGCGGTTGCCGATTTGCGCCATCAGCACGGCCTGGCCGTAAGTAGCAAAGCCTTTCACCGAGAACAGGACGAGCGTCACGACGCCGTAGAACAGGACCCCTGAGAAGTTATGCTTGACGTGGGATTCGTTGATTACCTGCCCGACGAGATACGCCGACAGTGCCGTCGCGCCAGCGGCAATGGCCATCAAAGTGAAGGCGACGAGATATTTGCGCCAGTGCTTAAAGCCCTGCTCGACGAACAGGCGGCGCACGATAGCGGCCGCGCTGTAAACTTCGTCGGCCGAAGACGGCAGAAGATGATCGTCGCTCATTCGGCTAAAGCTCGTCGGCGGCCTGTTGATGTGCGCCGCAGCGCGGACGTGGCGCTTCCATGCCTGTCGTGGCGCTATTTTTCAAGCCTTAAGGTCGTGCCGCCATTGAGAACCGCGAATTTTCGCGATCAAGCGGCCGCAGTGTCGTGTTTGCCGGGCAGATTGCGTTCCCACGCGAAAGCGTGAGCGACAATCGTGTTGAGATCCTGGAACTGCGGACTCCAGTCCAGCGCCGAGCGAATGCGGGTCGCATCGGCAACGAGCGAGGGCGGATCGCCGGCGCGGCGTTCCTTGATCTCGACTGGAAAATCGCGGCCGCTCGCACGGCGCACCGCATCGATCACCTCGAACACCGAGCGGCCTTGGCCGTAACCCGCATTGAACGTCGCGCTCGTGCCGCCGCGGCGCAGATAGCCGAGTGCAGCAAGATGCGCGCGCGCCAAATCGGTGACATGGATGTAGTCGCGCACGCAGGTGCCGTCCGGCGTCGGATAGTCGGTGCCGTAGACGTCGAGCTTGGCCCGCTTACCAAGCGCCGCCTCGCATGCGACCTTGATGAGATGCGTCGCGGCCGGCGTCGACTGGCCGGTACGATGTTTCGGATCAGCGCCGGCGACATTGAAATAACGCAGCGCCACGAAACGCAGCCCGTAGGCCTTGGCTGCGTCGTGCAGCATGATCTCCGACATCAGCTTCGAGGTACCATAAGGCGAAATCGGAATGGTGGGCGCGTCCTCCCGCACCGGCACGACCTCGGCATTGCCATAGACCGCGGCGGTTGAGGAAAAAATCATCTGCCGCACGCCGCCTTCAATCGCAGCGTCGAGCAGGTTGCAGGTGTTCATTGTGTTGTTGCGATAGTAGGCGATCGGATTGGCGACCGACTCCGGCACAACAACCGAAGCGGCGAAATGGATGATGGCGGTGACGCTATGCTCGGCGATGGTCTTGGCGACCAACGCGCGGTCGGCCGTCGAGCCCGCGACAAAAGGCACGGTGCTTGGAATGAGAAACCGAAATCCGGTCGACAGGTTGTCGAGCACGACGACCGGCTCTCCGGCGTCGACCAGCTCGTGCACCATATGGCTGCCGATGTATCCGGCGCCGCCCGTGACCAGAATCGTCATGCCTGCCCTCGAACGGTTGTTCTAGAGGCGTCCGGCAAACGAGCAGTTAGGACTGCCTCAGACCGGCATGGTTATGGCCATCAGCGTTAACGAATCCTTATGGTGGGGTCCGCGCATGCCCGGTATATGATCGCGCGGGTGCCAATGTCGGACATTCTCTTCATCAACACCTCATCCCTCGGGGATGTGATCC
>JAFAQJ010000348.1 GCA_019246455.1 Pseudolabrys sp. | reverse complement strand
AGAGGCTCGCGGTCAGCGGTGCCAGAGCCGTGCAGAGCAGAAGGCTTGCCAAAGTCAGCGCGACATCAACGCCGATCAGCGCCGCCATGGCTGGCGACGACATCAACGACGGTGCGCAGCTCTGCAGAACAAGGATAAAGTAAAGGTCGGGTAGTGAGCGACTAAGCCCCGCGGCCAGAAAAAGCCAAGAAAGAAGCGCAGGCGTCACCAGCATGACCCAGGCCGCCGTCGTCAGGACCAAAGCAGGCCGGCGGGCCAGCGTGCGCAGCGCGCCGGGATCGACTCGCAAGAACGCCAACGTCAGCAGGCTCACGATCGTTTCGCCGAGCCATGGTTTCAGCGCTGGCGCGAACCCCGGCAGCAGCATTCCGGCGAAAATCGATAAGGCAACAGCAATGGTGCCGTGGCGGCCGAGCGCAGCAAGCGCGGCTGCCATGATGTTGATAACGGTCATCAGGTATTGTCGACCCGGCTAGCGATTGCCGAAGCTAGCACTATTTCAAGGGTGAGCGGAAAGACCGCAGGAAGGTTCTCGCATGGCTCGTACAGACGCGATGGTTCTCGGCGCCGGTATCGTCGGCACATCAATTGCGCTGCATCTTGCCAAGCGGGGGATGTCGGTCGCGCTGGTCGATAAACGCGGGCCCGGCGAGGAAACGTCCTACGGCAATGCCGGCGTGCTGGAAGGCAATACGCTCCTGCCGCATCCGTTTCCGGCCGGTATCGCCGCGTTTCTTGAAGTCGTGCTCGGGCAAACCGCGGCGGTGAATTATCACATCGGAGACCTACCGCACACATTGCCATGGATTCTCGACTACAGGCGCAATTCCACCTTCGAGAATCGCAAGAAATTCGCGGCTGCCATGCGGCCGCTGTTTGCGCGCGCCGTGCCCGAGCACGAAGCGCTGATGCAGGAGGCGAATGCGACGCGCTACCTGCGCAAGGAAGGCTGGATCAAGGTCTATCGAAACGCGCAGGACTTCGACGATATCCAGCACGAACTCGATCTGGCTCGCGAATACGGGCTGGATTTCCGCACGCTCGATACCGACGAGACTCGCGCGCTCGAGCCCTCGCTTGAGCCGGTGTTCAAGCGCGCTATTCATTGGCCGGGAGCGGCAACGGTCAGTAATCCATTGGCGGTCACCCGCGCTTATGCCGCGCGCTTCAGTGCGCTCGGTGGCGTGGTCGTCACGGGCGACGCGCTATCGCTGCATCGCAACGGCAAGACGTGGCGTGTGGATACGCATGAAGGCGCGCTTGATGCGGAGGTCGCCGTGGTCGCGCTCGGACCTTGGGCGCCTGATCTGCTCAAACGTTTCGACATCGATCTGCCGCTCGGCATCAAGCGTGGTTACCATCGGCATTTCAAGCCACAAGGTAACAAAACCCTGACGCGCGCGGTGGTCGACACCGAGAACGGCTATTGCATGGCGCCGATGGAGCAGGGCCTTCGCATCACGACGGGCGCGGAGTTCGCTGACCGCGATGCCGCGCCGACCCCGGTGCAATTCGACCGGCTGTTGCCGAAAGCGAATGAACTGCTTCCACTCGGGCCGCAGGTCGATGAACCGACCTGGCTCGGTCGGCGGCCGTGTTTCGCGGACTCGCGGCCGGTCATTGACCGCGCGCCGGGTCAGGACGGCCTCTGGCTCGCTTTCGGCCATGCGCACTGGGGGCTCACATTGGGGCCGGCGACGGGACGGCTGTTGGGCGAGATGATGACGGGCGCGACGCCGTTCTGCGATCCGAAGCCCTACAGCGCGCTGCGTTTCAACTGATCAAGCCCTTTTGCGCGGGGTCACTTCCTTGAAGGGAAAATGATCGCGGATCCGCGTGTTGAAAAAGGTTCCCTTGGAGAGCGCGGTGCGGAAGGCGGCATAGATTTCGGCCGGCACTGCGTAATATTCATAGACGCGGCCGGTCGTGAACGTGACCGTCAGCCGCGCGTGATCGCGATTGTAGTTGAACTGCTTGATGACCGATGACGGCATGATCCGATAACGCCGTTTTGCCGTTGTTGTTCAGCCGTGCTTGTCCCGCCAGGCGGGCAATGCGCCAGGGAACGGCAAGGCCTTTGCCTCGTACACGCCGCGCGCGATGGCGCGGGCCAACACGTTGGCGGCGATCATGCCGATCTCTGTCAGCCCGTGGATCGGATCAGCAAGGGATTTCTTGCCAGTCGCGGCGGCGAACACCACGTCGCCATCGAGCTGGGTGTGAACGGGATAGATGGCGCGCGCCATTCCGGTCTGGGCCATGACGGCAACCCGCTTGCATTGTGCTTTCGTCAGCTCTGCGTCAGTGGCGATGACGGCAAGCGTCGTATTTTGCAGCGGGCCGCCTTTGGTGC
>JAFAQJ010000148.1 GCA_019246455.1 Pseudolabrys sp. | reverse complement strand
GGTATCGGCAAAGGCACCGGCTGGATCGTCGGCGCTACCCGCGCCGCCGTCGGTGCCGTCGGTGTCTCCAGCGATAGCCGCGATGTGCTGCGTCCCCTCGAGCGCCAGACCGAGCGCCAGCGCGTATTCCTGGTTAGGCCCGCCTTTGCCATTGCCGCGGATCGTCACGGTCAGTTCGCCGCCCGACATGATCACCGCGCGTTTTCCTTGCCGTTGCAGCTCGCGCGCCATCGCCGCATGCGCCGCCGCCACCTCGCGCGCTTCGCCTTCGAGGTTGTCACCGAGCAGAACCGGCTCATAGCCCGCCGTGCGTGCTTTCTTCTGCGCGGCGGCGAGCGCGTTGGCAGGCCGCGCCGCCAACGTGAAGCTGGCGTTGGCGAACACCGGATCGCCCGGCTTCGGCGTTTCGTTGGCCGGATTGTTGAGCGCGCGCGTCACCGCGCCGGGCAGGTCGAGCTTGTATTTGGCGACGATCGCGCGGGCGTCGGCGAGCGTGGTCGGATCGGGGACGGTCGGCCCTGAGCCGATCGCCGCCGGATTATCGTTCGGCACGTCGGAGATCGCGAGCGTCACGACCGTCGCCGGATAGGCATGGCGCGCGAGACGCCCGCCTTTGATGCGCGACAAATGGCGTCGCACCGTATTGATCTCGCCGATGTTGGCACCCGAACGCAGCAGCGCGCGCGTCACCGCTTGCTTGTCGGAGAATTCGAGACCCTGCGCCGGTGCGATCCAGTTCGCCGACGCCCCGCCCGACATCAGCACCAGAACGACATCGTCGGCTCGCGCCGCGTCAGCCAATTCGAGTGCACGCGCGGCTGCCTTGAGGCCCTCGGCGTCGGGAATCGGATGTCCCGCCTCGATCATCTCGATGCGGCGCGTCGGCCGCCCGTAACCGTGGCGCGCGACGGCGACACCAGAAATCCTGTCGCGTGGAAATTCGAGCGCATCGAGATAGTGCATCTCCGCGACCTCCGTCATCGAGCCGGCGCCCTTGCCGGCCGCGAGAATGATGAGGCGGCCTTTCGGCGCCGACGGCAGCAGATGCGGCAGGAACGACGCCGGATGCGCGGCGGCGACCGCGGCATCGAACAGGCTTCGCAGGAAGGCGCGATGGTCCGAGATGGGATCAGTCATGGCGGCGCACTATAGCGGCGGTTACGCCGTGTCTGGCAAGCCGGTCCCGATCTCACTATGTTTCAGGAACACGGAGGTTTTGGGAATGGATGACAAGACCCGCACCGAGCTCGAAGCCGCCGTCTACCGGCGCCTGGTCGAGCACTTGCGCACGCGCACCGACGTGCAGAACATCGATCTGATGAATCTCGCGGGCTTCTGCCGCAACTGCCTGTCGAATTGGATGAAGGATGCCGCGGAGGCCAAGGGCCTCGCGATGAGCAAGGACGAGAGCCGTTCGATCGTTTATGGCATGCCCTACGAGGAGTGGCGGCAAAAATACCAGAAGGAAGCCAGCCCCGACCAAAAGGCGGCTTTCGAAAAGGCAAGCCATAAGCACTAAACGCGCCGCCGCCGTTGTGCACAGCTGTGAATGTCGGGGCTTTATGAGCGTGGCCTAGTCACGGTCCGCCCAGAACTCCTTATGAGTCGGGCTCAAAGAAATGCCCGCATAAGGAGACCGCGATGCCTGCCACTGCCGCAGCCGCCAAAGAAGAAGCCTCACACCGTTTTGCCAAGGACCAGCTCAAAGCCTTCGTCGAACGCATCGAGCGGCTGGAAGAGGAAAAGAAGACGACCTCCGACGACATCCGCGACATCTACGCCGAGGCGAAAGGCAACGGCTATGACGTCAAGGCGCTGCGCACCATCGTGCGCCTGCGCAAGCAGGACATCGACGAGCGCA
The DNA here is from genome assembly GCA_019246455.1 of Pseudolabrys sp. Classification (GTDB taxonomy): domain Bacteria; phylum Pseudomonadota; class Alphaproteobacteria; order Rhizobiales; family Xanthobacteraceae; genus Pseudolabrys. The sequence continues at coordinate 7,214 of JAFAQJ010000148.1, read as the reverse complement.
AGGAACAGGAAGCGGTGCTCGAAACCTACATGCATGCCTTGGGCATGCTGAACTAGGTCAGACAGCGATGCGCCTCGTGGTCAAATTGATCTGGCCGCGCGTGCCGAGGCACAAGCGCGTTACGGCGAAAGCGAAGCCGTGCGCATCCCGAAAGTCGCGGTCGCCAGGAAGACCACGGCGTTTCCACTAAATTTGGCGGTTTGCAGGCCGTAGTGCGGATCGTCGGCGAATGTCATCACGATCGCCGATGATGGCTTGCGCATCATCTCGGCGAGTGGCTGCGCATTCAACGCGCCGAGCCGCGTTGCCGTCATTGTGGCTGTCACGCTTGGCGTCAGGATCATGGCGCGCAGCCAAGGACCTTGATTCGGCGTCTGGAAACGATTGTCGAAGCTGGCGCGCGCCAGCCGGTCGGACTTCACGCCGTCGCCGATCTCTTCGACCGGTTCGTTGGCCGGCGCGTATCCGACCGTTGCACCCATCGGGCTCGCACGCCGCGCCGCCGGATACTTGTCGGCGGCGTAGGCGAGGGCAGCCGCGGCGTTTGGATCGGCTGAGGCGACCTCGAGCGGCCACAGACCGCGTTGCTCAACTGGATTCTGAGCGGTCGCGATTGCCGGGCGTGGGTGCGGCGTCGGCATCGGTGCAATCGACGCGACGACGACCGGGCGGCCCTTCGGCACCGGCACGATACGCTCGGTCGCCACCTGCACGGGCAGCGGCGCCGGCGCGTGCGCTGGAAGTTTCGCGACGGCCACGGTCTCACGGACCGCAAGCTTGGCCGGCTCGTCCTTCGCCGGGTCCTCCTTCTTGCCGAACAGTGCGGCAAACAGGCTGCGCTTCTTCGGCACGCTGGCGGTGCGGTCCTCGTCGCCGATGATGCCGGCGTTGCGGGCCGCGGCGAGCGAGACGTCGTTGGGTTCATTGCCGCGCTTCTCGACCTCGGCCAGCGCCAGCGCGTAACCGGCGAGCGGTACGCCGTCCGACGGCACATGCACGGTACGCTGGTCGGGGAACACGCGCACGAGCTGCTCGCGGCTCATGCGCGGCCAGTGCCGCACCGCGCCGGTATCCATATGAATGAACGGCGATCCGGAAGTCGGATAGAAACCGACGCCGCCGCGCTGCATCTTGAGGCCGATCTCGCGCACCGCCTCGAGCGATGCGCCGGGAATATTGAAATCCATGGCGTCGCCCTGCGTATGCAGGGAGAATTGCGCGACGCCGCTCGATTCCGAGCGGTCACGCAGCATCTTGTTGGTGTCCGGTGAGCGGTAGCCGCAAATCACCTGGATCGGTGCGGTGCCGCCGACCGAGCGATAGGCCTCCCACAAGAGATCGAACAGATGGGGGTCCATCGTCGTCTCTTGTTCCTTGCGCCAGTCGCGCATGAACCAGTTGAGCTTCTTGAGCGCGGCGTCGTCATAGCGGCCGTTGCGTTTGAAGGTGACGGTGATGTCTTCGCCGGTATGGACGTGATGAAACGACAGCGTGCGGGTATCGCCTTCGGCGGCCGCGGTCTGCAAACTGGTGTTGGCGGCGAGGAGAAGGGTGGCGGCAGCAACCGACGTGCGGCCGGCGCGGGCCAGATGCATAAGCAGAGAGCGTTCGCGCGCGATACGAACTGGCAAAGTCCCGTCCCGGTGTTCCGCCGTCTCCGGCGTGCCGGGCCGATACGCGCCGGGCACTTAGGAAAACGACAGTCTTATCGGGATCGGTTAATGCAGGCTTACAAGCCGCTTCCCCGGCCCCCCGATGCGGAAGAACCGTACGTAACGACTGTGGCCGAAAAGGGCCGCGCCGAAACGAAATCGGGCGCCCGAGGTCAGCCTGGGCGCCCGACAAAGTTCCATTGCTGATGGCGCTTTATCGGAAGATGCGCTCGAAGAACGCGAACGGATTGCCCGTCGTGCCGCGTTCGACCCGACGCAGGATTTCCTGATTGTTTTTCGCGGTCGTCGCTGCCGCCTCACGCACTTTGTCCTGCGGCGGGGCGACATCGGCGATCTTGCGTTCGTCGGTGGTGACGATTGTATGGATGCGGCTGTCGAAGCCGTAGATGTCGTCGCGGATTACCAGCTTACCGGCGTCGTCAACATACGCGGTCTGATAGGTGAGGTGGACCCTCGGCTGGCTTTGCAGCGTGAAGATCTTCTCGTCCTTGCCCATCAATTGATCGAGTTGATGCGAATTCGGCATCGGACCTGCCATCGCCAGATGCAGCATCACCTCACCGAACTTGGTCGGATCCTCGACCCGCATGCAGCCGTGGCTGAAGGCGCGCTTCTCGTAGGAGAATAGCTTCTTTTCCGGCGTATCGTGCAGATAGACCTGGAACTTGTTTGGGAAGTTGAACTTGATGCGCCCGAGCGCGTTGGCGGCGCCCGGCGGCTGGACGACGTTGATGTTGCCATCGGGCCCGCGCCGCACCTCAAGACCCATGCGATCGAAAATTTGCGGGTCCTTTTCGTACTGCGGCAGTAGCTCGTTCTGGATAATCGACTGCGGCACGTACCAGGACGGATTGACCACGATCGTCTGCATGTTCGCCGTGAGCAGCGGCGTCTGGTTGGTCGGTTTGCCTGAGACGATTTTGGTGCGCCAGACGATCTCGTTGTCCTTGACGACCTTGAGTGTGTAGTCCGGCACGTTGACCATCACGTAGGTGCGGCCGAGGTCGCGCGGCAGCCAGCGCCAGCGCTCCATGTTGGCTTCGACCGCGGTCTGCTGCTGGCTCACGCTCGGTCCGTTGATCAGGCCGACCACGCGGTTGTCGAGAATGCCTTTGCCACGGATGTCGTTCTTGGCCTGCACACGGTTGACGGCTTCCGCCAGCGCCTTGTCATAGACCAGGTCGCCCGACTTGCCCGAGGGAGCATTGACGCCGAGCTTCGTGCGCAGCATCGGCACGCGCGGGTCCTTCATGCCTGGCTTGACTTCGGGACCGTCCGGAATGCGGCCTTCGTCCGCGCTGGCATTGGCGCGCAGGGCCGCGAGCGCGTTCTTGAGCGCCTTGAAGCCGGCATGCGGCGGATTGAAGCTGTCGAACGTTGCATCGATGTTCGCCGCATCGGCGATCTTGCGCAGCGTGTCGTTGGCGTCGAACTCGCGCTTGCCGTAATCGACTTCGGCGAGCACGCGGGTCGGCGCGATGCGTCCCATCTGCAGATGGCGCGAGAAGGTGAGCACCGAATTGGTCAGCTTGAGATCGTCTTCGGCTAGCGCGTCTGCGCCGCCTGAGAATGCTGGCACCGCATAGTCGGCCGGATCGAGCGCGTCGGCAGTCGCGTTATTCATGCGGGCAATCGCCGCCTTGGCGCGCGGCGTTAGCGTCCCCTCTTTGATCCAGAGCGGCGCGAAATTGCGCGCCTTATAGAAAGTCTCGACCGATTTGCGGTCAACCTCGCGGGTGATGAAGCTATCCACGCGCTTGTTGCGCAGTGCGTCGGTGATCTGCGCGTCGCTCGCGCCGAACACGCGGTCAAGCGTGCTCCTGACGGGGCTCGGTTCGTTTGCGGCCGGAGCAGGGGCGCTGGCCGGCGTAGCGGCGGGAGCCGGGACGGGCGGCGGGGTGATGGCTTGCGCCCGCGCATTATTCGTATCCGGCGCGACGCTGTGGCGTTGCGTCGGCGTCGGCGTTTGCTGCTGCGGCGTCTGGCGCTCGGGCTCCTGTGCGACCGGAGCGGGCGCCGACGCAGGCGCGGATTCTTGACGCTGCGGCTGCGCCCGCAAGGCAAACGGTGCAGGCGGCTCCGACTGAAGGATGCGCGGCGCGCTCCACGCGATGGTGGGCACGGCGATCACTGCGAGCATCGAGCCGGCGAGCAAACGGCTGGTACGCATTACGAAAACTCCCAATAGTCCGGCCGTTATTATGCGGCCGAACTCCGTCGTATTCGACGGATTTCGCAAACCAATTCTCGTTAGGACTAACGCGCGGGCGATTGGTAAACGGCGGCGCGAGGGTCAACCCTCAGCGCGCTCAGTAACCTCTGTGACGAGGTTCAAACCTTCTAGCTTGCGGTACAGCGTCGAGCGCCCGATCTGCAGGCGCCGCGCCACTTCCGACATTTGCCCGCGATAATGCGAGATCGCGAAACGAATGATATCACGTTCCAGCTCGTCGAGCGGCCGCACATCTCCGGCGGCGTCGAGCAATCCTAACGAAGTCGCGGCGTTGGTTAATGGCGGAAGCTGTTCCGGCGCGATGGAAAGTCCGTCGCTCTCCGCGTCACGCGGAGCAGCCATGCCGTTGTCGCCGGCATGCCCAGCGATCTGCGGCAATTCGTTAATGCCGATTTCGCCGCCGTCCGCGAGCACCACAGCACGGAAAATCGTGTTCTCGAGCTGACGCACATTGCCCGGCCATTGGTGGGCGCAAAGCAACGCCATTGCCTCGGAGCTCACCGTGCGCACGCGCTTGCCTTCCTCGGCGGAGAACCGCGCTAGGAACAGCCGCACTAATTCGGGAATGTCGTCGGCGCGCTGCCGCAGCGGCGGCACGCCGATCGGGAAGACGTGCAGGCGATAAAACAAATCCTCGCGGAAGCGGCCGGCTTTGACGTCAGCGATCAGGTCGCGGTTGGTGGCCGAGACAATGCGCACATTGACTTTGACCGGCTTCTTGCCGCCGACTGGCTCGACTTCGCCCTCCTGTAACGCGCGCAGCAGCTTGACCTGCGCTGGCAGGGGCAACTCGCCGATCTCGTCAAGGAACAAGGTGCCGCCGTCGGCCTCGATGAACTTACCGGTGTGGCGTTCGGTGGCGCCGGTGAACGAGCCCTTCTCGTGGCCGAACAGAATCGATTCCACGAGGTTGTCGGGCATCGCGCCGCAGTTCACAGCAACGAACGGTTTCCTGCGCCGCGCCGACGAGCCGTGAATGGCGCGTGCGATCATTTCCTTGCCGACACCGGACTCGCCTTCGATCAACGCCGCAATGTCGGAGGCCGCCGCCTTCTGCGCGGCGGTCAGCACCGCCCTCATGCGCGGCGAGCGCGTCACCATGTCGACGAAAGTGAGTGTGCCGTCCTGGCTGCGTTTGAGACGTTGCAGTTCGCCGGCCAGAGCCTTGGTGGCCAGTGCGTTGCGCAGCGACACCTGGAGGCGTTCGGCGCTCGCCGGCTTCACGACGAAGTCGGTAGCGCCGGCACGCATGGTCGAAATGACGTTGTCGATGCCGCCCTGCGCGGTCTGCACGATCACCGGGATTGCGATCCCGCCATCTTTCATGCGGGCGAGTACGCCCATGCCGTCGAGGCCTGGCATCACCAGGTCGAGAATGACGCAGTCGATCTGTTTCCCGGCATCGCCGCACAGGATAGCCACGGCGTCGTCGCCACTCTCGACGACTTTCGCCTCGTAGCCGAACCGCTGGACCATGTTTTCGATGAGGCGGCGCTGGACCGGATCGTCGTCGACGATCAACACCACTTGAGACACACCCTGCGACATTGACTCTTCCCACACCTGTACCGATTTGGAGCACTGTCGCCGAACGGCCTTAATGGGCTGTTAAGTGTGATGGAGAGGTTGGGGAAATAGCCCAGACCGCGTTGAAATTGGCGGGTTTGCCCGTGCAAGATTGCTCCGAAGGACAGTGAAGCCGTGCCCGCCCGTACTGCCGCCCGCAAGAAGCCCGCGCTGAAAACCGCCGCCAAACCCGCCAAGCTGGCGACCAAGGCTGTCGCCAGGCTTGGCGCGTTGCCGGAATGGAATCTGACGGACCTTTATCCGGCAATCGACAGTCCGGCGCTCAAGGCCGATTTGGAAAAGGGCGAGGCGGATTGCATCGGTTTCGAGAAGGACTACAAGGGCAAGCTCGGCGATCTGGCGGCGAACGACCCGCAAAGTCTGGCCGCCGCGGTGAAACGCTACGAGGCGATTGAAGACCTGCTCGGCCGCGTCGTGTCCTATGCCTCGCTGGTCTATGCCGGCAACACCGTCGATCCGGTGCGCGCTAAGTTTTATGGCGATGTGCAGGAGCGCATCACGGCGATGTCGCTCCATCTTCTATTCTTCACGCTCGAGCTCAACCGCATCGACGACGCTGTTCTTGATCACGCGGTGAGTGAGCCGCAGCTCGGCCATTACCGCCCCTGGCTCGAGGACGTGCGCAAGGAAAAGCCGTACCAGCTCGAAGATCGCGTCGAGCAGCTGTTCCACGAGAAATCGACCACCGCCTATTCGGCCTGGAATCGGCTCTACGACGAAACCGTGGCGTCGTTGCGTTTCCGCATTGGAACGCAGGAACTGCCAATCGAGCCCGCGCTCAATCTTCTGCAAGACGTCGACGGCAAGAAGCGGAAAACGGCGGCCGAGGCGTTGGCCAAGACCTTTCGCGCCAATCTCCGCCCGTTTACCCAGATCACCAATACACTCGCCAAGGACAAGGAAATCTCGGATCGTTGGCGCGGCTTCCAGGACGTCGCCGACGCCCGGCATCTGTCGAACCGCGTCGAACGCGAAGTGGTCGATGCGCTGGTCTCCGCGGTGCGCGCCAGTTATCCGCAATTGTCGCATCGCTATTACGCGCTCAAGGCCAAGTGGTTTGGCAAGAAGAAGCTGCCGCACTGGGACCGCAATGCGCCGCTCCCCAAAGTGGCTCAGCGCACGATCCCCTGGGCCGACGCGCGCAACACCGTACTGACGGCGTACGGCGCGTTCTCGCCGAAAATGGCCGAAGTCGCCGACCGCTTCTTCGAAAAGAACTGGATCGACGCCCCGGTGCGGCCGGGCAAGCAGCCGGGCGCCTTCGCGCATCCGACCGTACCGTCGGCACATCCTTATGTGCTGCTGAATTACCAAGGCAAGCCGCGTGATGTGATGACGTTGGCGCACGAATTAAGCCACGGCGTGCATCAGGTGCTGGCCGCGCCGAATGGCCCGCTGATGGCGCCGACGCCGCTGACGCTCGCGGAAACCGCGAGCGTATTCGGCGAGATGCTGACGTTCCGAAAGCTCCTCGCCAACACCACCGATAAGAAGCAGCGCAAAGCCATGCTGTCCGCCAAGGTCGAGGACATGATCAACACGGTGGTGCGCCAGATCGCGTTCTATAGTTTCGAACGCAAAGTCCACACCGAGCGCCGCAACGGCGAGCTGACCTCCGACAAAATCTGCGAATTGTGGATGTCGGTGCAGAGCGAGAGCCTCGGCCCCGCGATCGAGTTGAAGGAAGGCTACGAGACGTTCTGGACTTACATCCCGCATTT
>JAFAQJ010000086.1 GCA_019246455.1 Pseudolabrys sp. | reverse complement strand
TGGCAAGACAATCGGCATCGTCGGCTTGGGCGGCATCGGGTTGGAGGCGGCGCGCATCGCCAAAGGATTGGGCATGAAGGTGCTCGCCTACAACCGCACACCTAAGCCCAATTCAGGCTTCGAACAGGTCGACATCGATACGCTGCTGGCAAAATCCGACGTCGTCTCAATGCATTTGACGCTCGGCGATGAAACACGCGGCTTTCTCACCCCTGCGCGTATCGCCAGGATGAAGAAGGGCGTCATCTACGTGAACACGGCGCGTGGCGCGCTGGCCGACGAGCAGGCACTGATCGACGCACTCAAGAGCGGACATATCCGTCACGCCGCGCTCGATGTGTTTCACAACGAACCACTCAAGCCTGATCATCCGCTGGCGTCGATGGACAACGTGACGTTGTCGGCGCACGCCGCTTTCCGCACGCTCGAAGCGTCGATGACGCTGCTTCGTCGCGCCATCGATATCGTGAAAACGATCGTTCGCTAGTAGAGCCCGGTGGTGGTGCCGCCATCGACCATGATGGCGGCACCCTGGATGTGCCGCGCCGCTGGCCGCGCCAGAAATACCGTAAGCTCCGCGATATCCTCGGGTTGTCCGATACGGCGCGCACCGCTCTTCGCAAGACTGTCCTTGCGCGCCTGCTCGGCGCTGATGCCGTTCGCCTTGCCGAATTGCTCGAACAGTTGGACGACACGATCGGTCTCCACCATCCCCGGATGGATGACGTTGACGTTTACATCGTCGCGGTTGCCGATCGTGGCGAGGCCTTTGGCGAAATTGGCAAACGCCGCGTTGACCGAGCCGCCGATCAGAAACTCCGGACCCGGCGTGCGCGCCGCGGCGCCGATAATATTGATGACGCTGCCATGTGCCTCTTTGAGCAACGGCCAGAACAATCGCGTCATGCGCACGGCGCCGAAGAATTTCAGCGCGAAGCCATCGATCCAAACATCGTCCGGCATTTCGAGAAATTTTCCACCGCGCGTGGCGCCCGCATTGTTGACCAGGATGTTGCAGCGGCCGAATTTCTCTTTCACCTTGGCGAAAACCTGTTCGCAGCCGGCGAGCGACCGTAGATCGGCTGCAATCGTGAGCGGTGGCGCGCCGACTTTGGCGATCTCCCTCGCGGCGGCATCGAGATTGGCGGCGCTCGCCGCCGCAATGGCGCACTGCGCGCCCTCGCGCGCGAACGCCAGCGCGATGGCTTTGCCGATCCCGCGGCTGCCACCGGTGATCACGACAACCTTGTCCTTGAGCTCCGCGGTCATTCGACCCTCCTGACGCGCTTGCATTGACCTTGTCTGGTTCTCCGCCAGAATAGGCACAAAGAAAAGCCTGTAGTTGTACCGGGGAGCATCGTGAAGCCGGCGCCATTCGCCTACGCCAAAGCGCGCTCGCTTGACGAGGCGATCGCGTTGATGGGCGAGAACGACGCTCGGCTGCTCGCCGGTGGGCAGAGTCTGATCGCGACCCTCAATATGCGGCTATCGGCGCCCGAGCTCCTCATCGACATCAATGGGATCGGTGGGCTCGACGGCATCGCGCTCAAGGACGGAATGGTCGAAATCGGCGCGCTGGCGCGTCATGCGGCGGTCGAGCGCTCCGATACTGTCGCAAAGCACGCACCGCTGATCGCGCGCGCGATGCCGCACATCGCCCATCCCGCGATCCGCAACCGCGGCACGTTCGGTGGCTCGATCGCTTTCGCCGATCCTGCGGCCGAATTGCCGGCCTGCTTGCTGGCGCTTGGTGGCGAGATCGACGCCATCGGCCCGAAAGGCAAACGAACGATCGAGGCCGACGATTTCTTCAAGGGCCTGTTCGAGACGGCGCTCGGGCCGCAGGACGTCCTTACCGCGGTCCGTGTGCCCACGGCGACGAACGGCATGCGTTTCGGATTTGCCGAACTGGCGCGGCGGCACGGCGACTACGCCATTGTGGGCCTTGCGGCGGCGGCGAAAGCCGATGGCAAGAAACTCGGTGACGTGCGGCTCGCCTTCTTCGGCGTCGGCGAAACGCCGATCCGTGCCAACAAAGCGGAAGCCGCGCTCGCGCAAGGCAATGTTGACAACGCTGTGGCGGCGCTCGACCTCGACCCCTCCGATGATGCGCAAGCAACCGCCGCCGTGAAGAAACATCTGGCCGGCGTGCTGTTGCGGCGGGTCACCGCACAGTTATTGGGGCGTGAACAATGAGCGCTCACGTCCTCGACATCGTGCTGAGCGTTAACGGCGACGCCGTTCACGAGCGCGTCGATGCGCGCAAGACGTTGGTCGATTTCCTGCGCGACGACCTCGGCCTGACCGGCAGCCACGTCGGCTGCGAACACGGTGTCTGCGGCGCCTGCACCGTGCGCGTCAATGGCGAGATCGTGCGCGGCTGCCTGATGCTCGCCGCCCAATGCGACGGCGCTAAAATCGAAACCATCGAGGGCGTTTCGGACTCCGGCGCGGTAGCCGACCTTCAAGACGCCTTCGAAAAACGCAACGCCCTCCAGTGCGGCTTCTGCACGCCCGGCATGATCCTGACCGCGCAGGAATTGCTCACGAATGGCGGCGCGACAGATCGTGACACGATCCGTGAGCACATCTCGGGCAACTACTGCCGCTGCACCGGCTATCACGCCATTGTCGACGCGATCGAAGCCATCGCTCAGACGCGGGGCAACAAATGAAGATCGTCGATGACAACCCGCCCGTCCTGACCGCGCTGGACCGGCCGAACTCGTATATCGGCCGCGCGGTGCCGCGGCCGAATTTGCGGCGACTGACGCAAGGCCGCGGGCAATATGTCAGCGACGTCACCCTGCCGCGCATGGCGCAGGTGGCCTTCGTGCGCTCGCCACATGCGCATGCGCTGATCAAATCGATCAAGAGCGGCAAGGCCAAGAAAGCCGCTGGAGTGATCGCCGTCGTGACAGGCGCTGAACTCGCCAAGGTCATCACCCCGTGGGTCGGCGTGCTGACCCATCTCAAGGGCATCAAATCCGCCCCGCAGCATGCCATCGCGGTCGACCGCGCCTGCTGGGCGGGTGAGGCGGTGTGCGCCGTTGTTGCGCGTACCCGCGCCCAAGCCGAAGACGCCTGCGGACTGGTCGAGGTCGACTACGAGGAGTTGCCGGCCGTCACCGATCCAGAGACGGCGCTCGATCCAAAGACTCCGGTCATTCACAAGGAACTCGGTGACAATCTCACCTTCGAGCGCAAGCTGGATGTTGGCGAGGTCGATAAGGCCCTCGCCGCCTCCGACGCGGTGGTCGAAACGACATTCGTGTTCGGCCGGCACACGGGCGTCACCAACGAGCCGCGTGCCTGCGTCGCCGACTGGAACGAAGGCGAGCGGCGGCTGACCGTGTATCACGGCACCCAGGCCCCGCACATGATGCAGGATTTGTTCGCCAAGCACCTCGGCCTTGAGCACCAGCAGGTCCGCGTCGTCACCAAGGACGTCGGCGGCTCATTTGGTATCAAGGTGCACACCTATGCCGATGAGATGGCCACTGTCGCGCTGTCGAAGCTGCTCAAGCGACCGGTCAAGTTCGTCGCCGACCGGATCGAGAGCTTCGTCACCGACATTCACGCGCGCGACCATCGCGTCAACGCCAGGATCGGCGTTAAAAAGGACGGCACGATCACGGCTTTCGAGATCGATGACTTGACGGGCATCGGACCCTATTCGGTCTATCCACGCACCTCCGGCATCGAGGCCAACCAGGTCGTCAATTTGACCGGCGCGCCCTACACCTGCCCGAACTATCGCGCGCAGACCCGCGTCGTATTCCAGAATAAAAACGTCATGTGCCAGTACCGCGCCGTCGGCCATCCGATCGCCGTGGCGGTCACGGAAGGACTCGTCGAACTTGCCGCTGCGAAGATCGGCATGGATCCGCTGGAGATCCGGCGCCGCAACTTGTTTCCGGACGACGGCTACCCGGCACAAACGGCGTCAGGCCTGAAACTCGAACTGCTGTCGCACCACGAATCGCTCGCGCATCTCGACGCGATGATGAATTACGCCAAGCTGCGCGCCGACCAAAAGACGTTGCGCGAGAAAGGCATCTACCGCGGCATCGGCTTTGCCTCGTTCATCGAGGTCACCAATCCATCCGCTGCGTTCTATGGCGTCGGCGGCGCGCGCATCTCCTCGCAGGATGGCGCCACGGTGAAGCTCGACGCGCAGGGCAACATGAGCATCCACACCGGCGTCACCGAGCAGGGTCAAGGCGCGGAAGCGGTCATCGCGCAGGTGGCGGCCACTGCTTTCGGCGTGCCGATCGAAAAAGTGCGCGTCGTCACCGGCGATACCGACAACACGCCTTATGGTGGTGGTACCTGGGCCTCGCGCGCAGCCGGTATTGGCGGCGAGGCCGCCTGGCAGGCCGGGAAAGCGCTGCGCCAGAACGTGCTAGCGGTCGCCGGCGCGATGCTGCAGGCGAAGCCCGACGACCTCGACATCATCAATGGCGTCGTGGTCGACAAAGGCACGACGAAAGAAAGACTGCCGCTCAATGAACTCGCGCGGGTCGCCTATTTCCGGCCCGATACGTTGCCACCCGGTTTCCAAGCCGAACTGATGGCGACACGACATTACGTACCGCGCGCCTGGCCGTTCGCTTTCACGAACGGCATTCAGGCCAGTTATCTCGAGGTCGACACCGACACCGGCTTCGTCAAATTGCTCAAGCACTGGTGCGTCGAGGATTGCGGCACCGTCATCAACCCGCAGCTCGTCGACGAGCAGGTGCGCGGCGGCATCGTACAAGGCATCGGCGCAGCGCTGTTCGAGCAATGCCTCTATGACGAGCGCGGCCAGATGCTCAACGGCAACATGGCCGATTATCTCGTGCCAATGGCGGTGGAGATGCCGGACATGGAAGTCGGTCACGTCGTATCCCCGACCGCCGACAGCGAGCTCGGCGCCAAGGGCGCCGGCGAGGCCGGCACCGCCGGGGCGCCGGCCTGCATCATGAACGCGGCGAATGACGCGCTACGCCCGCTCGGCGCCGCACCGATCACCGCAATGCCGATCACGCCGGAACTGGTGCTCTCGTCATTGCGGGGCGCGCCGCAGGCGCGA
>JAFAQJ010000041.1 GCA_019246455.1 Pseudolabrys sp. | reverse complement strand
CTATCACATGTGGATCGGCATGCAGGAAATCGTCATCGATTACGTCCACGCCGACATCGCCAAGCTGTCACTACTGCTGCTCAACACGTTCTTCTGTTTTGTCGTTGGAGTGGGCTGCGTGTTCGCCATCCTCAAGCTTTCGTTCGGAGTCTAAGCGATGGCGAAGAACGGCAAGACCGCATTGGCGACGCCGCGCAAGGCCGTGAACGGCAGCGCCTATCCCATCGAGGACCACACCTTCGACGTCGTCGTGGTCGGCGCCGGCGGCTCCGGCCTTCGCGCTGTGGTCGGCTGCTCGGAGGCCGGTCTCAAGACCGCCTGCATCACCAAAGTGTTTCCGACGCGCTCGCACACGGTCGCAGCGCAAGGCGGCATTGCCGCCGCGCTCGGCAACATGGGCGAGGACGACTGGCGCTGGCACATGTACGACACCGTCAAGGGCGCCGACTGGCTCGGCGATCAGGACGCCATCGAATATCTGTGCCGCAACGCGCCGGAAGCCGTTTACGAACTCGAGCACTGGGGTCTGCCGTTCTCGCGGCGTGAGGAAGACGGCAAAATCTACCAGCGCCCGTTCGGCGGCATGACCACGCATTACGGCAAGGGCACCGCGCAGCGCACGTGCGCGGCCGCCGACCGCACCGGCCATGCGATGTTGCACACGATGTACGGCCAGGCGCTGCGGCACTCGGCCGAGTTCTACATCGAATATTTTGCGATCGATCTGATTATGGACGACGAAGGCCGCTGCCGCGGCGTGGTCGCCCTCAAGCTCGATGACGGTACCATCCACCGGTTCCGTGCGCACATGACGATCATCGCGACCGGTGGCTACGGCCGGGCTTACTTCTCCTGCACCTCGGCGCACATCTGCACCGGCGACGGCAATGCAATGGTGCTGCGCGCCGGTTTGCCGCTGCAGGACATGGAGTTCGTGCAATTCCATCCGACCGGCATCTATCCGGCGGGCTGCCTCATCACCGAAGGTTCGCGCGGCGAAGGTGGCTACCTGACGAATTCCGAGGGCGAGCGCTTCATGGAGCGCTATGCGCCCTCCGCCAAAGACCTTGCCTCGCGCGATGTCGTCTCACGCGCCATGACCGTCGAGATCCGCGAAGGCCGTGGCGTCGGCAAGGAAAAGGACCATATTTTCCTGCATCTCGACCATCTCGATCCGAAGGTGCTGCATGAGCGCCTGCCCGGCATCAGCGAGACGGCACGAATTTTCGCCGGCGTCGATGTGACGCGCGAGCCGATCCCGGTGCTGCCGACCGTGCATTACAATATGGGCGGCATCGCCTGTAATTATCACGGCGAGGCCCTGACCAAGAAAGGCAACAATGACGACGTGGTCGTTCCGGGCCTGATGGCGCTCGGCGAGGCGGCCTGCGTCTCGGTGCATGGCGCCAATCGCCTCGGCTCGAACTCGCTGATCGACCTCGTCGTGTTCGGCCGCGCCGCGGCGCAACGCTGCGCCGAGGTCGTGCATCCGAACGAGAAGCATCCTGAACTGCCAGCCGACTCCGCAGAAAAGGCACTCAGCCGGCTCGACCACTTCCGTTACGCCTCGGGTGGCACCCCGACGGCTAAGCTGCGCCTCTCGATGCAGAAGGTAATGCAGACCAATTGCGCGGTGTTCCGCAGCGCCGAGGTGCTGGAGGAAGGCCAGGAAAAAATCCGCGAAGTCTTCTCCGGCATGGGCGATATCGCCGTTGCCGACCGCTCCTTGATCTGGAATTCCGACCTGATCGAAACGCTCGAGCTCGACAATCTGCTCGCGCAGGCCATCGTCACAGTCGACTCGGCGAAGAATCGCAAGGAAAGCCGGGGCGCGCACGCCCGCGAGGATTTCCCGGATCGCGACGATAAGAACTGGATGAAGCACACGCTCGCCTGGCTCGACGACAACGGCAAATTGAAGATTCAGTATCGCCCGGTGCACGCCTACACGCTCACCAATGACGTCTCCTACATCGAGCCGAAAGCTCGCGTGTACTGATAACGGGACAGGCTCATGGTCGAATTCACGCTTCCGAAGAACTCGAAGGTCACCGAAGGCAAAAAGTGGCCAAAGCCGCAAAAGGCCACCAAGATCACGGAGTTCCGCATCTACCGCTGGTCGCCCGAGGGCGACGACAATCCACGCGTCGACACCTACTACGTCGACCGCCACGATTGCGGGCCGATGGTTCTCGACGCGCTGATCTGGATCAAGAACAACGTCGACCCGACGCTGACTTTCCGCCGCTCGTGCCGCGAAGGCGTATGCGGCTCCTGCGCCATGAACATCGACGGGCAGAATACGCTCGCCTGCACCCGCGCGATCGACGAGGAGAAGGCGCCAGTCAAAATCTACCCGCTGCCGCATCAGCCGGTGGTGAAAGACCTCGTGCCGGACCTGACCAATTTCTATGCGCAATATGCCTCGATCGAACCGTGGCTGCATACCGTCAGTCCGACGCCGGAGAAGGAATGGCGTCAGACCCACGACGACCGCGCCAAGCTCGACGGCCTCTATGAGTGCATCCTGTGCGCGTGCTGCTCGACCTCGTGCCCGAGCTATTGGTGGAACTCGGAACGTTACCTGGGGCCGGCGGCGCTGTTGCAGGCCAACCGCTGGATCAAGGACAGCCGCGACGAAGCGACCGGCGACCGGCTCGATAATGTCGAGGACCCGTTCCGGCTCTATCGCTGCCACACCATCCTGAACTGCGCCAAGGCCTGTCCGAAGGGACTCAACCCCGCCAAGGCGATTGCCGAGATCAAGAAAGACCTGGTCGACCGCCAGATCTAACCTAAGGACTGCGCGATGATCGACCACGTCGGCTTTCCGGTTTCCGACTATCCGCGCGCCAAAGCGTTTTACGAGAAGGCACTCGCACCACTCGGCTATGTACTGGTCATGGAAGTGCAGCAACACGGCAACGACGCGCCGGCCGCCGGGTTCGGCATCAACAACAAACCGGACTTTTGGATCGGCGGCGAAGGCGGACTCAACTGGACCGTCCACATTGCGATTGTCGCCAAGGATCGCCCCACCGTCGACGCGTTCTACCGGGCGGCGATGGCCGCGGGCGGAAAGGACAATGGTCCTCCCGGACTGCGGCCGCACTATCACGCCAATTATTATGGCGCCTTCGTGCTCGATCCGGATGGCCACAATATCGAAGCCGTCTGCCACGCGTCGGAATAGTCCCCGCCGCCTTTAGCTACTCGCACTTCTTGGCTTGGCAGAGCTTTTCGAGCTCGGGGTACGGCTTGTAGACGGCCTTGGCGCATTGCTCGGGCAGCGTGTCGCTGATCTGATTGAGACGCCCGTCGAAGAAGTAAGCGACCTGATTGCTCGGCTGTCCATAGGTTTTGGGAGAATCACGCGCCGTGTAGCGCACGCAAACAAAGTAGGGTCCGTCACCATTGCGCAGCGGATCCGTGACTGAAGCGTTGCGAATGTTGGTTGGGTCGCCGAGCGTGTGCATCAGCAACAACCCGATCTCATTGCGGTAGTCGGTCGGCGGGATATTTTTCACGACGTCGGGCTTGCTGTTGTCTGCGCACGCGGCGAGCAGCGCCGCGGCCGCAGCGAAGCAGGCCATGCGTCTCACAGCTTCAGCTTCTTCTTACGCTGGCCCAAAGTGCGCAAGCGCAAAGCGTTGAGCTTGATGAATCCTTCGGCGTCGCGGTGATCGTAAGCAACAGCACCTTCCTCGAAGGTCACCAGATCCTGATCGTAAAGCGAATATTTGCTCTCGCGGCCAATGACCGCGACCGAGCCGCGATAGAGCTTGACCGTGACGCGGCCGGTGACGAATTCCTGGCTCCGGTCGATCGCCGCTTGCAGCATTTCGCGCTCCGGCGTGAACCAGAAACCGTTATAGATCAGCTCGGCGTATTTCGGCATCAGCTCGTCTTTGAGATGTGCCGCGCCGCGGTCCAGCGTGATCGACTCGATGCCGCGATGCGCCGCGAGCAGGATCGTGCCGCCCGGCGTCTCGTACATGCCGCGCGACTTCATGCCGACAAAACGATTCTCGACCAAATCGAGGCGCCCAACACCGTTCGTCTTGCCGAGCTTGTTCAGCTCGGCCAGCACCGTCGCCGGTGACATATTCTTGCCTTCGATCGCAACCGCGTCGCCCTTCTCGAAATCGACCGTGATGACGGTCGGCTTGTCCGGCGCCTTGAGCGGATCGTCAGTGCGCGAAAACACGTAATCCGGAACATCTTGTGCCGGATCTTCCAGAACCTTGCCCTCGGACGAGGCGTGCAGCAGGTTCGCGTCGACCGAGAACGGCGCGTCGCCGCGCTTGTCCTTGGCGATCGGGATTTGGTGGTTCTCCGCAAACTCGATCAGCTTGGTGCGCGAGGTCAGGTTCCATTCGCGCCACGGTGCGATCACGGTCACGTCGGGCTTGAGCGCGTAATAGGTCAGCTCGAAGCGCACCTGATCGTTGCCCTTGCCGGTCGCACCATGCGCCACCGCATCGGCGCCGACCTTCTCGGCGATCTCGATCTGTTTCTTGGCAATCAGCGGCCGCGCGATCGAGGTGCCGAGCAGGTATTGGCCCTCGTAGAGCGCATTGGCGCGAAACATCGGGAACACGTAGTCGCGCACGAATTCCTCGCGCACGTCCTCGATGAAGATGTGCTCGGGCTTGACGCCAAGCAGCTCGGCCTTCTTGCGCGCCGGCTCCAATTCGTCGCCCTGGCCGAGATCGGCGGTGAAGGTCACGACCTCGCAGCCATAGGTCGTCTGCAGCCATTTGAGGATGATCGAGGTGTCGAGCCCGCCCGAATAGGCGAGCACGACTTTCTTTACTGATTTGCTATCGGGCATAATGAGGTGAATTGGTTGGTAGCGATGGTGCTACGGTTCCGA
>JAFAQJ010000464.1 GCA_019246455.1 Pseudolabrys sp. | reverse complement strand
ACTTGACGCTTTCCGGCACAGGCATGGCTTTACCGGCAGGTTGCATGACGAGGCTGCTCAACAATCGCGGCATCGCCGCCAATGTGACAACGTGATCGGGCCGCAAACGGTTCAGCGCATTGATCGGCATGTCGGCAAACGCGGCGTCGCTGGGGTCCTGAACCACGGTAACGCCGCCGCATTGGTCGACCGCCCATAGACCCGAGGCGCCGTCGCCCAGCGTGCCTGTCAGCACAACACCGATCACGCGCGGGCCGCAGCACAGAGCAACCGAGCGCAGCATCGGATCGATTGCCGGCCGGCTGTTATTTTCGCGCGCACCGTGGCCGAGAATGAATTCGTCGCCCTCCAGCAGCAAATGGCGGTCGGGCGGCGCGATAAAGATATGGCCGTGGTCCAGGCGGTCATGGTCCTGGGCGAACCGGGCGGGCATCGCCCCGGCATCGGTGAGAATTTGGTCGAGGCTCGATTGCGCCCGCGTCGGCAGATGGATGGTGACGAGGATGGCGGCCGGCAGGTCGGCCGGCAAGGCTCGCGCCAGCGACAATAGTGCCTCGACGCCGCCCGCTGACGTGCCGATGGCCACAATGTCGCGATTTGCCATCAAGGCCAACGGTTGCCGCCTCACAGGGGTTCCACAGAGAATCCCGGCTTCGACCGGCGCGGGGCACCGACAAGTGTTATGGTCAATGGTGATTTCCTGGAAAACGGTCGATGACCAGCACCGAAGAAGCCGAATCTGGCTCAAGCCGGCCTGACGAGCCGATTATCGTCGCGATGGGCGCTTCGGCCGGTGGCGTGCGTGCGCTGCAAACCTTTTTTTCCGCGATTCCGGCGGACACGGGTGCGGCCTTCGTCGTCGTCGTGCATCTCGATCCCGACCGGCACAGCGAGTTACCCGCGATCCTGCAACAGCGCACCGGCATGTCGGTGGTGCAGGTCAAGGGGCGCCAGAAGCTCAACGCGAACTGCGTCTACGTCATCCCGCCCGACCGGCGGCTCGAGATGGTCGACCACGAGATCACCGCCGTCGCGTTCGACGAGCCGCACGGCAAGCGCTCGCCGATCGACCAATTCTTCCGCTCGGTAGCCGACAGGCTCGGTGACGGTTTTGCCGTCATCATGAGCGGCGCCGGCTCCGACGGCGTCGTCGGCGTGCGGGCGGTCAAGGAATCCGGCGGCATCATCCTGGTGCAGGATCCGGCCGAAGCCGAATACCATTCGATGCCTCGCAGCGCGATGGCGACCGGCGTGGTCGATGTCGTGTTGCCGGTGCGCGAACTCGCCGTGCGTCTCGCCGATTTGATCCGTCTCAAGCGCGGTTCGGTTTCGATTGATGAAGCGCCGGTCGACGAGGAAGCGGTGCGCCGGGTGCTGGCGCATGTGCGCGTCCGCACCGGGCACGATTTCTCAAAATACAAGCGCTCGACCGTTCTGCGCCGCATCGCGCGGCGCATGCAGGTGACGCGCACCGACGAGCTAACCGAATATTACGACTTTCTGCGCGACAACGCCGACGAATCCGCGGCGCTGCTCGCCGACCTGTTGATCTCGGTCACGACGTTCTTCCGCGATAACGACGCCTATGAGGCGATGCGCAAGATGGCGCTGCCGCATCTGTTCGACGAGCGCGATCCGTCCGACGTATTGCGGATATGGGCGTGCGGCTGCGCGACCGGCGAGGAAGCCTATTCGATCGCCATGCTGCTGCTCGAGGAAGCCGGCCGCCACGATCTGCGGCCACCGATCCAGGTATTCGCCTCCGACCTCGACGCGCGCGCGCTCTCGACCGCGCGCGAGGGCCGTTACCCGGCGGCGATCGAGGCCGACGTCAGCGAGGACCGGCTGCGGCGCTTCTTCAACAAGGAAGGCGACGGTTATCGCGTGCGGCAGGAACTGCGCGACGTCGTCTTGTTCGCGCACCACGATCTGCTTAAGGACCCGCCGTTCTCGCGGGTCGAACTGATCTCTTGCCGCAACGTCATGATCTATCTCGACCGCGAATTGCAGGAGCAGGTCTGCAGCACCTTCAATTATGCGCTCAACCCCGGCGGTTATCTCCTGCTCGGCAGCTCCGAGACTGCCGACCACCCGCCAGGCCTGTTCCGCACGCTCGACCGCAATGCGCGGCTTTATCAGTCGGTTGTCAAAGCCGGCGAGAAGCCTCGCCTGTTGCCGCGCCTACTCGGGCCGATCCGGGTGCGCGAGCAGATCGCGCCCATCGGCATCACCACGACACCGGCGGCGGCGCTCAACGATGCGATGGCGCACCGCCGCGCGCTCGAGCGGGTGGCGCCGCCGAGCATCCTGGTCGACGAGGGCCACCGCGTCATCCATCTCTCCGACAGCGCCGGGCGTTTCCTCCAGCCTTCGGGCGGGGCGCTGACCGGCGACGTCGTCGATCTGGTGCGCACCGAATTGCGCTTCGAATTGCGCTCTGCCCTCCACCGCTTGTTCGAGCAGCAGCTTCCGAGCCTCAGCTTGCCGATTCCGGTGCGTTTCAACGGCAAGGCCCACCGCGTGCTGCTTCAGGTCAAGTCGGCCGAAAACGGCGATACCGGCGAGCCGCGTCAAGCCGTCGTGATGTTCGTCGAAGGCGAGGAGGTCGACGAAACCGTCGGCCGTTCGGACGAGCATTCCAACGACGAGACGGTGCGCCGTCTGACCCAGGAACTCGAACTGACGCAATCACGGCTGCGCACGGTGCGCGAGGAATCCGACGCGGCGAACGAGGAATTACGCGCCGCCAACGAAGAGCTGCAGTCGATCAACGAGGAATACCGCTCGACCTCCGAGGAGCTCGAGACCAGCAAAGAGGAGCTGCAGTCGATCAATGAGGAATTGCAGACCGTCAACAGCGAGTTGAAGCTCAAGCTCGAAGCGATCTCGCGCGCCCACAGCGACTTGCAGAACCTGATGGCGGCGACCGATTTCGGCACGCTGTTCCTCGACTCCAGCCTGCGCATCAAACGCTTCACCGAGCGCGCCACCGAGCTGTTCAGCATCACGCCGAGCGACGAAGGCCGGCCGATCACGGATTTCGCGCATCAATTGCAATATGACGACCTGATCAAGGACGCCCGCGCTGTCCTGACCGATCTCGCGCCGATCCGCCGCGAGATGAAAAGCCGTTCCGGCAAATGGTACGACGTGCGCTTCCGCCCCTACCGCACGGTCGACGACAAGATCGACGGCGTCGTCATCACGTTCGTCGATATCAGCGAGCGCCGCCAAGTCGAGGATCAGCTGCGCGAAAGCGAGCGGCAATTGCGCGAACTGAAAAAGAAATAGCCGGCGTTTGCCCTAGCGCGGCCGGTCGTCACGGCGGCCGCCGCGCAGGACGTGGAAGAAAGGCTTGGGGCGTTTGGTCGCCGCGCCGACGCGACGACCGCCCTGCCAAATTTCGACCACGTGGCCGGGTGGCGCCAATGCGCTGGCCTTTGCCATCGCCTCATCATCGTTGCTGCAATGGATAACGGCGGGAGCCTTGCCGATATGGCCGTCCTCCAGCTCGTATATCCGGTACGCCGGCATCAACCCCACTCCACACCCGCCGGTTTTTTACCCGATCGGTGCCGCCACTTGCGTGCGCGACCAGACGCTGTGGAAAATAATGTGGGAAAGGGAAACGCGCCGATCCGCAGTCCCCTTCGTACCCCTTCGTTCTATGCGCACGGCTGGATCGGAAGACGCTTTCCAGCTATCGATCTTTGCCGCATTTCACGTCGTTTCCGCCTGCGGTCGCAGTCAGGCATGGGGTTTGGGGCATCCGCGAGACCGATGAAAATGAATAATTCACGCGTCAGTCGCCCTGTCGTTGCTGCCAATTATCGACTGCGGCTTCCCGGACCCGCAACCGTTCCCGAACGCGTCCGCCTTGCCTCGAGCCAGCCAATGATCTCGCATCGCGGCCCGGAATTTCGGGCCGTATTCTCTGACTCGATGACGATGCTACAAAATATCTTCGGCACCAAACGCGAGATTTTTCTTCTGGCGGCGTCCGGCACAGGCGGAATGGAAGCCGCCCTTGCGAATATATTGTCGCCGGATGATCCGGTCCTCGTCGTGATTTGCGGTCAGTTCGGCGAGCGATTCGTTCAGATCGCCGAGGTCCTCGGCGCGAAGGTCGAGCGCCTTGAGGTCGCCTGGGGCGAAGCCCCCGACCCATCGCTTGTTGCCGCACGCATCAAGGACCGCAGCTACAAGGCCGTCGTGTGCGTGCATAATGAAAGCTCGACCGGCATCGTCACCGACATCGCGTCGATCGGGGCACTCCTGCGCGACAAGCCCGCTCTACTGGTCGTCGACTCCGTAAGCGGTGTCGGCGGCATCGAGATGCGGATGGATGATTGGGGGGTCGACGTCCTTGTCGCTGCCTCTCAAAAGGCGCTGATGTGTCCTCCAGGGCTTGCTTTTGTGGCTGCCAGCGAAAAGGCAATGCAAGTCATAGAGTCAAATAGTTCGAGGTCGCGGTTCTATTTTGATTTGCGAAAAGCCAAGAGCGCTTTTGACAAGCAGGAGACGGCATTTACGCCGCCAGTTTCGCTGGTCTTTGCGTTACGCACGGCGCTCGAAATGATTGAAGAAGAAGGACTGGCCGCGGTACTGGCGCGGCACCGGCGGCTATCAAGCGCGCTTCAAGCCGGATGCGCCAGCTTGGGTCTTCCGATATTTCCGGACCCTCGATGCCTGTCCGCGACGGTAACAGTTGCCCGAGTCCCTGAAGGCATTGATGGCAGCACCATCGTGCGCCATATGCATTCCCACTACGGCACCGTCATAGCCGGCCAGCGGACCAAGCTGTCGGGTCGCGTGATCCGCATTGGCACGATGGGGTACCTTAGCGAGGACGACATCCTGCTCGATCTGGAGTACCTGGAGGCGACGTTGCGCGACCTCGGAGTTTCGCATCACGCGGGGGCGGGGCGCGAGGCGGCCACCGCGGTCCTGTCGAGCTGAGCGCAAGGCCGCATCATCACATCAAGGCTCTTGTATATTCGCCGCCAAAGTTGAACGCTCCGGGTTGGCTCACCAACACGGAGAGAGGCCATGCCGGCCCGATGGCTCTTTGCGCTTTGGCTTGTAAGCGCCGCGTTCCTGTCGATCAGCTCAGTTGCCGAGGCGCAGAATAAGGTCGTCGTTTATTCAGCCAACGACGCCAACCTTAATCGATTCGTGTTCGACGCCTTTACGAAG
>JAFAQJ010000449.1 GCA_019246455.1 Pseudolabrys sp. | reverse complement strand
CTTGCATGGTCATGGCCGCCCCCTCATTTGCGCATATACGGCGCCGCCAGGCCTTGAGATGCAAGGCCCGGCAGCGCCAAAGCCTTACTTCTTCATTTCGTCCTTTTTCATGCCGTCGTCCTTCTTGCCCATGTTGTCCTTGGACATGTTTTCGGACTTCGACATGTTATCCTTGGACATCGAGTCCTTCTTCATCGAATCCTGGGCGAAAGCGGCCGGAGCAACGGCAAAAGCGGCGGCAACAGCAGCAGCAATGAGAATGCGCGTTTTCATGGATCAGTCCCTCCGAGGTTGAAAGTCGCGCCATCCAACTATCAGACGGACCGCACACATCCTCATCAGTTTCCCGTTGGGCAAAGCTGGCGTTTGCCTCACGGTTTTGTGAGAATGCGTTCGCCGGTCATGGAGCGGAGCTGTCATAGTTGAGTAACAAAACGGCTACCGGCAATTTCTTCGAGGACTTTCAGCTCGGGCAAGTCATCCGCCACGCCACGCCGCGCACGGTCACGACGGGCGATGTCGCGGTCTATAACGGCCTATTCGGCGCGCGTTTTGCCGTACAATCTTCCGACGAATTTGCCCGCAAGATCGGTTACCCGCGCTCGCCAATCGACGATTTGCTGGTGTTTCACGTCGTGTTCGGCAAGACCGTTCCCGACATCTCGCTCAATGCCGTCGCCAATCTCGGCTATGCCAACTGCCGGTTTCTGCGGCCGGTCTATCCGGGCGACACGTTGACGGCGATCTCGGAAGTCATTGGCCTCAAGGAAAATTCCAACAAGAAGACCGGCATCGTTTATGTGCGCTCCCGCGGCATGAATCAGAACGGCGAAGACGTGCTCGACTATGCGCGCTGGGTGATGGTGCAAAAGCGCGACGAAAAGGCCACGCCGCATAGTGAAAACGTGTCGGAGCTGCCGAAGGACGTCGACCCGCATGACATCGGCCGCGCCTGCCCGATCATCAAATCGGATGCCTACGACTACGTGCTGGCCGGCAGCGCACATCGCTTCGCTGATTACGATGTCGGCGAAAAGATCGATCATGTCGCCGGCATCACGGTCGAAGACGCCGAGCACATGATCGCAACGCGGCTTTATCAGAACACGGCGCGCATTCACTTCGATCACTACACCGCCAGTAAAGGCCGGTTCGGCAAGCGGCTGATCTATGGCGGCCACGCAATCTCGCTGGCGCGGGCGCTGAGCTTCAATGGCCTCGCGAACGCGTTCCATGTCGCGGCGATCAATGGCGGGCGCCATGTTAACCCGCTGTTCGCGGGACTAACCGTGTTCGCGTGGTCGCAAGTGCTGGCGAAGGCCGAATTGCCGGGGCGCAACGATGTCGGCGCGCTGCGGCTGCGCACCGTTGCGACCAAAGACCGGCCGTCCGCGGATTTTCCGTTGAAAGCGGGTGACGATTACGATCCCGCCGTGATCCTCGATCTCGATTATTGGGCGCTGATGCCGCGCTGATTACGCCAGCGCTTTCGCGGTCTTGTCGCGCATGTGCTCGACCAGTTGTTTCGAGAACGGCGGCAGTTTGTCGAAATCACGCACGCAGATCGTCAGATCGCGCACCGCCCAATCTTCCGCGATGTCGAGCACACGGATCGCCATCGTCTTGACGGCACGCAACGCGGTCGAGCGTGGCACAATGCCGACGCCGACGCCGAACTCGACGACGCGGCACACTGTTTCGAAGCTGCGTAACTGGACGCGCAGCCGCAGCGGACGGCCGATGCGCCCTGCTTTGTCGGCGAGGAATCGCTGCACCGCGCTGTGACGTTCGAGACCGATGAAATCATGGTCGAGGATTTCTTCGAAGCCGATCTTGGCGCGTTTTGCGAGGTTGTGCTTTTCCGGCACGACCAGCACAAACCGGTCGCGGCGGAACGGGAATCGGGTGAGCCGACGCGCGTCGACCGTGCCGGCGACGATGCCGATGTCGGCGGCGCCTTCCGCGATCAGACCAACGATCTCGTCGGAGAGCCGCTCCTCGAGATCGACGCTGACATGCGGGTGCTGGGCGAGGAACGAGCTCAGCACTTCGGGCAGGAACTCAGTGAGCGCGTTGGTATTGGACAGGAGCCGAATTTGACCGGCGACACCGCCAGCATAGGCGCCGAGGTCCTCACGAAGTCGCTCGGCCTGGCCCAGGATGACGCGGGCATGCTGCAGCAGGGTCCGCCCCGCCTGGGTCGGCGTCACTCCGGCGCGGCCGCGGGTCAACAATTCGGTCCCGAGCGCCTCTTCCATGTTGCGGATGCGGGCCGAAGCGGCCGCGAGCGCCAGATTGGCGCGTTCGGCGCCATGCGTGATCGAGCCGGCCTCGACCACATGGCGGAATAGGCTCAAATCGGCGAGGTCGAAGCGCACGGAGCATGATCCTTCGCTTTAGACGAAGGTAGACTACAGAAAAACAAGATTGCAAGCCAGCTTCGTCAGGCCCATGTTTCGCGCCTGACGAAGTAGATTGTCAAATCATACCAATTCGAGACTCCGGTTACGCCGGAGGCCCAGCACATGGCCGACACCACCACCCCCCTCAGGCCGCGGCCGCTATCGCCTCACCTGCAGGTCTACCGGCTGACGCTGACGATGGCGATGTCGATCGTGCATCGCATCACAGGCACGGCGCTGTATTTCGGCACGATGATTCTCGCCTGGTGGCTGATCGCCGCCGCGGTCGGCCCCAACGCCTACAGCAATGTCGAATGGTTCATGGGGACCCTGATCGGCAAGCTGATCCTGTTCGGCTACACGTGGGCGCTCATCCATCATGCGCTGGGTGGCGTCCGCCACCTGATCTGGGATCTAGGCTACGGCTTCGAGGAAGCCGAGCGCGAGATGCTCACACTCGCGACCCTGGTCGGCTCGGTCGCGCTCACGATTGTCGTTTGGGTGATCGGCTACTTCGCGATGGGAGGCCTGCGATGAGCGCGCCTTCGAAACGCATCCTCACTCCGATGCGCCGGGTGCGCGGGCTCGGCGCGGCCGGCTCGGGCACGGAACATTTCTGGCACCAGCGAGTGACGTCATTCGCGCTGATCTCGCTCACCATCATCTTTGTCGTGATTGTGGTGTCGCTGCTCGGCCGCAATCACGCGGCGGTGGTTCAGGTGCTCGGCTCGCCGCTGGTCGCCATTCTGATGCTGCTGTTCATTCTGGCCAGCGTCTATCACATGTGGATTGGAATGCAGGAAATCCTGATCGACTACATCCACGACGACAAGCTCAAATTGTTCGTTGTCGTCACCAATACGTTTTTCTGCATCGTGATCGCGATGGGCTGCGTGTTCGCCATCCTCAAGCTTTCGTTCGGAGTCTAAGCGATGGCGAAGAACGGCAAGACCGCATCGGCGACGCCGCGCAAGACCGTGAACGGCAGCGCCTATCCGATCGAGGACCACACCTTCGACGTCGTCGTGGTCGGCGCCGGCGGCTCCGGCCTTCGCGCTGTGGTCGGCTGCTCGGAGGCCGGCCTCAAGACCGCCTGCATCACAAAAGTGTTTCCGACGCGCTCGCACACGGTCGCAGCGCAAGGCGGCATTGCCGCCGCGCTCGGCAACATGGGCGAGGACGACTGGCGCTGGCACATGTACGACACCGTCAAGGGCGCCGA
>JAFAQJ010000387.1 GCA_019246455.1 Pseudolabrys sp. | reverse complement strand
TTGCAGCTCCGGCGGATCCTTCTTGTCCCAATACGGGCTCTGCTTGGCTAAGGTCTCAAGCGCGGCGACACGGTCGGCCGGCAACGGATGCGTTTGCAAATATGGGTCGACGTAACGGGAGTTGAACAACATCTCATTGGCAAGCCGTTGGAACATATCGTACATGCCTTTCGGCGACTGTCCTGACCCGTTGAGGAATTTCACGCCGGCATGGTCGGCTTGATCTTCTTGTGTGCGGACATAGGCGAGCAGCGAGCGGCGGATGCTTTCCTGCGGCGCGAGAATGCCGCCCGTGCCGACACCCCCGCCATTCGTGCGCGCGGTGCCGACGGCAGCGCCAATGCCGATGAGCAGTGCGATGATCGACTGCGTTTGTGCGGCGGCGAGTTGTTCGCGCAGGCGCGACAAATGACCGCCGGCGAGGTGGCCTGTTTCGTGGGCCAGAACGCCGATCACCTCATTCGGCGTCTTTGTCTCGAACAGCGTACCGGCGTTGATGAAGATTCGTCGCCCATCCATGACGAAGGCGTTGAAGCTGCGATCGTTGAGGATGACGACCTTGACGTTCTGTTTGGCGAGACCGGCTACCCGCAGGATTGGCGATACATAGTCCCGCAGCAGCTGTTCGATTTCCGCATCCCGCACGATCGGTAATCCCGGCGCGTCCTGTGCAATAGCGCGCGGTGGGGAGACTGGAATCGTGGCGGCCAAGAACGCGCCGGCGGTGATCGCCGCGACAGCGCGTGCCGCTGGCGTCGGCGCTCGCGACTTGGTAGGTGTGCCGGTATCGATCATGGCTTTACCGAATGGCCGCAACCTAGAGACGCGCCTGATCACGGTCAACGCGGCTTTGCGATCACACTTGCTTGCGGAAAGTCCGCCAAACAAGCCGTCCGAATAAGGCATGAGCGGGGCAGTTATGCTCGAAACCGCGAAACGTCTTCTTAATCCGTCGCGCCGGAGCGATGTGCCGTCGTTCATCGTCATGGACGTGATGGCGGCAGCCGCTCGCATCGAATTGGCAGGCGGCCGAGTCATTCATATGGAGGTCGGCCAGCCAGCAGCCCCGGCACCGAAGACGGCGATTGCCGCGGCACAAGCCGCGCTGGCGAAGGGCCGCATCGGATACACAGAGGCGCTCGGCATTGCCTCATTGCGCGCGCGTATCGCGCAGCACTACGACGACATCTATGGCGTCACCGTCGATCCCAGACGCATCGTTGTTACGACGGGTTCGTCTGGCGGCTTTGTTCTGGCTTTTCTGACCCTGTTCGAGCCAGGCGACCGTGTCGCACTGGCCAATCCTGGTTATCCGCCATATCGCCACATTCTTTCGGCGTTGGACTGCGAACCGGTCCTCATTGAAACATCGGCGGCCGACCGCTGGGCGCTGACCGGCGATGCGCTGATCACGGCGCATCGCAGGAAGGCACTCGCCGGCGTCGTAATCGCGAGCCCCGCCAATCCGACTGGCACCATGATGGACGCTGAACACCTGTCGTCGTTGATCACGGCGGCGGAGGCCGAAGGCATTCGCGTGATTTCGGACGAGATCTACCACGGCCTCGATTACGCCTTTCCCGCCGTGACGGCCGCGAAGTTCTCCGAACGCGCGCTGATCATCAATTCGTTCTCGAAGTACTTTTGCATGACCGGCTGGCGCGTCGGCTGGATGGTAGTGCCGCCGTCGCTGACGCGCACGGTGGAGCGTCTACAAGGCAATCTGGCGATTTCAGTACCGACCCTCGCGCAAATCGCAGCGCAGGCTGCATTCGACGGCCGTGAGGAGATGGAGGCAGTCAAACACGGCTACGAGGAAAATCGCCGGATTCTGACCCAAGGTTTGCCGGGAGCAGGACTCGACAAATTCCTCCCGGTCGATGGCGCATTCTATCTTTATGCCGACATCTCGCGGTTCTCGAACGATAGCCTCGATTTCGCCAACCGCATGCTCGAGCAGGCCGGTGTCGCGGCGACGCCCGGCATCGACTTTGACCCGATTCATGGCAAGGACTTCATCCGATTTTGCTATGCCGGCTCAGCCGCTGAAATGCACGAAGCCGTCCAAAAGATCGGGGCGTGGCTGAAACGCTAGAACTCGACGTCGAGCTCTACGACCTCATCGGGCTCGGCTTTGGCGCCTTCGATCCACTCCTTCATCGCCGGCAAATCCATAATTGCACGCGCGTAGGCGGCGCAGTCTGAGTCGAGCTTCACGTCATAGGTAATGAACCGTGTGGCGACCGGCGCAAACATCGCATCGGCCAGGCATGGTGTTTCGCCAAACAGGAACGGACCTTTGTCGGCGGCGAGGCATTCGCGCCAGATCGAAATGACACGCTCGATATCGGCTTGCGCACCGGCCCAGACCTTGAAGCCGGGATGCCTCGCCTTGATGTTCATCGGCAGCGCTGAGCGCAAGTTGGAAAAACCGGAATGCATTTCGCCGCAGATCGAGCGGCAGCGGGAGCGCGCGGCACGTTCCTTCGGCAACAAGTCGGAGCCCGGCAGAATTTCATTGAGATACTCGCCGATCGCCAACGTGTCCCAAATTTTGATGCCGTCATGCGTAAGGCAAGGAACCAGGAAAGATGGCGAGAGCAACAATAGCTCTGCGCGGGTTGAGGGATCGTCGCTCGCGACGGGTTGCTCCTCGAATGCGAGGCCGGCGAGCTTGCACATCAGCCAGCCGCGCAGCGACCAGGAGCCGTAATTCTTGCTGGCGATCGTCAGGGTAGCCGTGGCCATCTGCAGCGAATCCCGCGTCAGTCATAGCCCGGCAGGCCAAAGCTTAGACGAAAGTGCCAAAGCTGCAACGGAAATTCCGCACCGCGAAAGAATGAATTCGCAGCTTTCTTCCGTCAAATCTGACCGTTGCGCACACCCCCATATTTTCGCCTCGCACTGCAACATCAGATGTTCTAGCGTGTCATGGCGGTCGCCGGGCCGCTGGGGAAGGGATGCTGTATCAGGCATACCAGGCGCAGGCCGACCTGATGGGGCCGGTGCGCTCGCTCGCTGGCCAGGCGGCGTTGGCGATCGGCGCAAAGCTCAATGGAGCGGCGCGCCCGTCGTTCATGAGTAATCTCACCGCTGCCTACGAGATCGTCGCGCGCGCAGGGCTCACTCACGCGCGGCCCCCTTACGGCATCGATAGCGTCACGGTCGGCAATCGTGAAGTCGCCGTCACCGAGGAGCGCGCCGATGCGACGCCGTTTGGCACGCTCCTGCATTTCAAGAAAGACATCGACACCGAGCAGCCGCGCGTTTTGATCATCGCGCCGTTGTCGGGGCATTTCGCGACGCTATTGCGTGCCACGGTGAAGACGATGCTGGCCGAGCATGACGTCTACATCACCGACTGGCACAATGCGCGCGATGTGTCGCTGAAGGCCGGCGCGTTCGGCTTTGACGATTACATCGCGCACCTCATCCGTTTTCTCGGTCAGATCGGCCCCGGTGCGCATATGGTCGCGGTCTGCCAGCCCTGCGTCGCCGCGCTCGTCGCCGCCGCGGTGATGGCGCAGGACAAAAATCCGGCAGCGCCCAAGAGCATGACGCTGATGGCTGGGCCGATCGATACCCGCGTCAATCCGACCAAGGTCAATGAGCTCGCAAACTCGAAACCGATCGCGTGGTTCGAAAACAATCTGATTGCACGGGTGCCGCTGCGCTACGCCGGTGGTGGTAGGCGCGTCTATCCAGGTTTCGTACAGCTTGCCGCCTTCATGAGCATGAACATCGAGCGGCACGTGAAGGCGCATCGCGAGCTCTACGAGAACCTCGCCAATGGCGAAAGCGAGAAGGCCGCCACCACCAAGGCTTTTTACGACGAATATTTCGCCGTCCTCGATCT
>JAFAQJ010000028.1 GCA_019246455.1 Pseudolabrys sp. | reverse complement strand
CCTCGAAACCGAGGATTTGACCAAGGAGTTTGCCGGATTCGTCGCCGTCAATGGCGTCAATCTGCGTGTCGAGCGCGGAACGATCCACGCATTGATCGGCCCCAACGGGGCCGGCAAGACGACCTGCTTTAACCTGCTGACGAAGTTCTTGAGCCCGTCTCGCGGCCGCATTCTCTACAAGGGCAAGGACATCTCGCACATGGCGCCGGCTGACGTGTCGCAGCTCGGCATCGTGCGCTCGTTTCAGATTTCGGCGGTGTTTCCGCATCTCACTGTGCTCGAGAACGTGCGCATCGCGCTGCAGAAGAAGCGCGGCGGTTCGTTCGACTTCTGGCGCTCGGCGCGGTTGCTCGATGGCCTTAACGACCGCGCGATGGAATTGATCACCGACGTCGGGCTCGCCTCGTTCGCCGATTGGACTGCCGTTGAGTTGCCTTATGGCCGCAAGCGCGCGCTCGAGATCGCGACGACCTTGGCGCTCGATCCTGAGATGATGTTGCTCGACGAGCCGACTGCCGGTATGGGCCACGAAGACATCGAACGCGTGGCGGCCCTCATCAAGCGCGTCTCGGCGAACCGCACCATCCTGATGGTCGAGCACAATCTGTCGGTGGTCGCAGATCTGTGCGACCGCATCACGGTGCTCACGCGCGGCCGTGTGCTCGCCGAAGGTGACTACGAAACCGTGTCGAACAATCCGGACGTGCGCGAAGCCTACATGGGCACCGGCCATGCTTGATACAGCGCACGCGCTCCTGTCGGTGCGGGATCTCCAGTCCTGGTACGGCGAGTCCCATATCCTGCATGGCGTGAATTTCGACGTGCGCGAAGGCGAGGTGGTCACGCTGCTCGGCCGTAACGGGGCCGGCAAGACCACCACCATGAAGTCGATCATGGGCATCGTCGCCAACCGCACGGGCTCGATCCGTTACGAGGATACCGAGACGATCGGCCTCCCACCCGAGAAGATCGCGCGGCTCGGCATCGCTTTCTGTCCTGAAGAGCGCGGCATCTTCGCGAGTCTCGGCGTCGAGGCGAATTTGCTGCTGCCGCCGCAAGTACGCCCTGGCGGGCTCTCGCTCGATCGCATCTTCGAACTTTTCCCGAACCTCAAGGAGCGCCTCGGCTCGAGCCAGGGCACCAAGCTCTCGGGCGGCGAGCAGCAGATGCTGGCGATCGGCCGCATCTTACGCACCGGCGCGCGGCTCTTGTTGCTCGATGAGCCCACCGAAGGTCTGGCGCCCGTCATCATTCAGCAGATCGGTCGCACCATTCATGCGCTCAAGCAGCAGGGCTTCACGATCCTCCTGGTCGAGCAGAACTTCCGCTTCGCGTCGACAGTGGCCGACCGCTACTACGTGATGGAGCACGGCCGCATCATCGACCAGTTCGCCAATTCCGAGCTCGACGCCAATGTCGAGAAACTGCACGACTATCTCGGGGTCTAAGACAGAAACTTCAGGTTGGAAACACAACAGGGAAGGAACAGCCCATGAAACGTACGATGAGCCTGGCGGCTTTGGCCGTCATTCTCGCCTGTGGCACCGCCTCGGCCCAGCAGATCAACGTGAAGATCGGCGTGCTCACCGACATGTCGAGCCTCTACGCCGATGACACCGGCATCGGTTCCGTCATCGCCGCCAAGCTCGCGGCGCAAGACTTCATGAAGGACCACTCGAACGTCAAGGTCGAGGTGATCAGCGCTGACCATCAGAACAAGGCCGACATCGGCACCAACATCGCCAATCAGTGGATCGACGTCGACCGCGTCGACATGATCGCCGACGTGCCGAACTCCGGCGTCGCGCTCGCGATCAACGAAGTCGTCAAAGGCAAGAACAAAGTCTTCATGGCTTCGGGGCCGGCGTCATCCGATCTTACTGGTCCGAAGTGCAGCCCGAATACCGTGCACTGGACCTACGACACCTGGATGCTGGCAAACGGCACCGGCAAGGCGATCGTCAAGAACGGCGGCGATACCTGGTTCTTCCTCACTTCGGACTATGCGTTCGGTCACGCGCTCGAGCGCGATACGTCGGCGGTCGTCACGGCCAACGGCGGCAAGGTGCTGGGCGCCGTGCGTCACCCGATCAACAACAACGACTTCTCGTCGTTCCTGCTGCAGGCGCAGGCGTCCAAGGCCAAGATCATCGGCCTCGCGAATGCGGGCGGCGACACCATCAACGCGCTCAAGCAGGGCGCCGAATTCGGCATCGCCGCCGGCGGGCAGAAATTCGCCGGTCTGCTGATCTTCGCGCCGGACGTCGCTGCGCTCGGCCTCAAGACTGCGCAGGGCCTGACCTTCACCGAGACTTTCTACTGGGATCTTAATGACGGTACCCGCGCCTGGACCAAGCGGTGGGAGAAGGAACGCAATTCGCCCGGCAAGCTGCCGAGCATGAACATGGCCGGCGTTTATTCCGGCACGCTGCACTACCTCAAGGCGGTTGCCGCGCTCAAGAGCGCCGCCGACGGCAAGGCTGTCGTCGCGGAAATGAAGAAGCTTCCGGCGGACGATTCGGTCTACGGCAATAGTACGGTCCGCGTCGACGGCCGCGTTCTCCACCCAGCCTATCTGTTCGAGGTGAAGAAGCCGGAAGAGTCGAAATATCCGGGTGACCTCTATCATCTGCGCGCGACGATTCCGGCAGACCAGGCGTTCCGTCCCCTCAAGGACGGCGGCTGTCCGCTGGTGAGCGGCTAATGGGGTAACGCCAGGGCTGGATCGTTTTTCTACGTTCGATGCAACAAACCGTGCCAACCGGCACGCAATAAGGAGGAATGCGCAAATGAAACGAAGCTTAGCCCTGGCGGCGCTTGCTGCCATGCTGGCCTGCGGCAGCGCGCAGGCACAGCAAATCAACGTCAAGATCGGCGTGCTCAGCGACATGTCGTCGCTATACGCCGATATTGGCGGTCCTGGCTCGGTCGCGGCCGCCAAAATGGCGATCGCCGACTACACCAAGGATCATCCCAACGTAAAGGTCGAGCTGATCTCGGGCGACCATCAGAACAAGCCCGATGTTGGTACCAGATCGCCAATCAGTGGTACGACGTCGACAAAGTCGACATGATCATCGACGTGCCGAACTCCGGCGTCGCGCTCGCGGTCTCCGCGGTTGCGGCGCAGAAGAACAAGCTCTTCATCGTGTCTGGCGCGGCGGCGTCAACCCTGACCGGCGAGAAGTGCAACGCCAACACCATCCACTGGACCT
>JAFAQJ010000046.1 GCA_019246455.1 Pseudolabrys sp. | reverse complement strand
GGTGTGCTCGCCGTCCCGCTCTGGATACCGCAGCTCGGCTATTGTGGCGGCCTGATCATCCTCTGCATCGCCGTTGTCGACGAACTCATCCACGTCCTCAAGGGCAACAAACCGAGCTACGAGAAAGAGCCGCCGTCGACGCCGGATGAATTCGTCGAGCGCGTCGCTTCGGGCGGAGGGGGCTAATGACGCACGACCTTAGCCTGTTCAATCTGTCGATCGTCCTGCTGACGTTCCTGATTCTCATTCTTGGCAGCGGCGTCTGGATCGCGGTCGGTCTTGGCCTCGTCGGTCTGGTGGCGATGGTGCTCACGACGCCGGTTCCCGTCGGGGCCGTGTTGGCGACGAGTGTATGGAGTGCGAGTGCGTCGTGGACACTCGCGGCGTTGCCGCTCTTCATCTGGATGGGCGAGATTCTGTTTCGCACGCGATTGTCCGAGCAGATGTTTCGCGGCCTGTCGCCCTGGCTGCAATGGCTGCCGGGCCGTCTCCTGCATGTGAATGTAATCGGCTGCGGCATCTTCGCCGCGGTGTCCGGCTCGTCAGCTGCGACTTGCGCCACCATTGGCAAGATCGCACTGCCTGAACTCGAGAAGCGCGGCTATGACAAGGACATGGCGCTGGGTTCGCTCGCGGGCTCCGGCACGCTCGGGCTTCTCATCCCGCCGTCAATCCCGATGGTGGTGTACGCCGTCACCGCCAACGTCTCGGTGCTTCAGGTTTTCATCGCCGGGTTTCTACCCGGCTTTCTCGTGATGGCCCTTTATTCCGGCTACATCATGGGCTGGTCGTGGCTCAACCCGTCGAGAGTGCCGCCACGCGATCCGCCGATGTCGTTCCGCAGAAAGGTCGCAGAATCGACCAAGCTCATTCCATGCCTGCTGCTGATCCTCACGGTTTTTCTCTCGCTGATACTTGGCTTCGCGACAGCTACGGAATGCGCGGCCTGGGGATGCGCTGGCGCTCTACTGCTCGCCTGGTGGAGCGGCACCCTGACCTGGAAGAGTTTTTCCGAAAGTGTGATGAGCGCCACGCGGCTGACCTGCATGATCATGCTGATCCTGGCGGGTGCCGCTTACTGCACGGCTGCGATGGCCTATACCGGCATTCCGGCGGCGCTCGCCGAGTGGGTGAAGGGCCAAAATCTCACCCCCGGTATGCTCGCGGTCTATTTGAGCATCATGTACATCATTCTCGGCTGCCTGATCGATGGCATATCAATGATCGTGCTGACGATGGTCATCGTGCTGCCGATGATCAAACAGGCCGGCCTCGATCTCGTCTGGTTCGGGGTTTATCTGGTGATCCACGTCGAGATGGCGCAAATCACGCCGCCGGTCGGTTTCAATCTGTTCGTGCTGCAAAATATGAGCGGGCGCGACACCTTCAGCGTGGCGCGGGCGGCATTCCCCTTCTTTATCCTGTTGATCGTCGCTGTTTTCATCATCACGGAATATCCGGAGATCGTGATGGTGCTACCGCACTATGCGTTCCCACAAGGATAGGACTAAGCTGACATTGGGTTTGAAATTCGCGCACCACCAAAAAAAGAGAGGCAACCCATGAAAATGTACCGCACCGTAGCGTTCGCCGCGTTCACGGCACTTGCGCTTGCCGCGCAACCTGCGTCGGCGCAGACCAAGTGGAATCTTCCGGCGGCCTATCCGGCCGATAATCCGCACAGCGAAAATCTGACGCTATTCGCCAAGGACGTCGCTGTCGCGACCGGCGACAAGCTTCAGATCACGGTTCATCCCGCGGCTTCGCTGTTCAAGGCACCCGACATCAAGCGCGCGGTTCAGACCGGCCAGACTCAGATCGGCGAAGTGCTGCTATCGATCCACGAAAATGAGGACCCGCTGTTCGGTATCGATGTGATCCCGTTCCTCGCTTCGAGCTATCCGGAATCGATGAAGCTCTACAAGGCGTCGAAGGCTGCCATCGAGAAGAAGATGGAGGCGCAGGGCCTGAAGTTGCTGTTCGCGGTGCCGTGGGCGCCCCAGGGCATTTACGTCAACAAGGACGTCAATTCGATCGCCGACATGAAGGGCCTCAAGTGGCGTGCGTATAATGTCGGCACGGCACGCATCGGCGAACTGGTCGGAGCGCAGTCAGTGACGGTGCAGGCGGCCGAACTGCCGCAGGCGCTTGCGACCGGCGTCGTGAATTCCTTCATCTCGTCGGGCGCGACCGGCTACGACAGCAAGGTCTGGGAGTCGCTCGACCACTTCTATGACACCAAAGCCTGGATCCCAAAGAACTTCACCTTCGTGAACAAGCCGGCATTCGACGCGCTCGACAAGCCGACGCAAGAGGCGCTGCTCAAGGCAGCGGCCACCGCCGAAACGCGCGGCTGGAAGATGTGGGAAGACAAGAACCAGTGGTACCTCGACCAGCTCAAGGCCAAGGGCATGAAGGTGCTTCAGCCGAGCGCTGAACTCTCGAGCGGCTTCAAGAAGATCGGCGAACAGCTGACCGCCGACTGGCTCAAGAAGGCCGGGGCTGACGGCGAGGCGGTGATCTCAGCCTATAGGAAGATGTAGCCGTGTTGCTGTGACGGACGATGCGGGCGCCCTAGCGGGGCCTGCGTTGTTTGGTGCGCGTGAACGGCAGCTAA
>JAFAQJ010000026.1 GCA_019246455.1 Pseudolabrys sp. | reverse complement strand
GGCGTACATGCCATTTTGACGCCGGCAACGCCGTCGGCGGCGTTCGGTTTCGGCGAGAAGGGCGACGATCCGATCGAGATGTACCTCAATGACGTCTTCACTGTGACCGTGAATATGGCCGGGCTGCCGGGCATCGCCGTGCCGGGAGGACTCGATGCTCAGGGCTTGCCACTTGGACTGCAACTCATCGGTCGCGCGTTCGACGAAGAGACCTTGTTCTCGCTCGGCGAAGTGATTGAGCAGGCGGCCGGGCGTTTCTCACCGGAGGTGTGGTGGTGAACATGCAAGAATTTCGCGCCAGCCTCGCGCACGATGTGCCGCCGTCGACTATTGCGCCGGCGCTCACCGCGCTGTGGTGGGCAGGCAAGAACGATTGGGTCAAAGCGCATGAGATTGCGCAATCGGTCGAAACCAAAGATGGCGCGTGGGTGCACGCTTATCTCCATCGTGTGGAAGGCGATCTCGGAAACGCGGCTTACTGGTATCGTAGTGCCGGCCGGCCGATTGAAAGTGGGGCGCTCGCCGACGAATGGAACGCGATTATCGAGATCCTGCTGCACCAATGACCGCTTCGTCGAAAACCATCAAAGGCGCAACCGGCGACTGGGAAGTCGTGATTGGGGTCGAAGCACACGCCCAGGTGACGTCGAAGGCGAAATTGTTCTCAGGCGCATCGACGGAATTCGGCGGCGGGCCGAACTCGTATGTCTCGCTGGTCGACGCCGCGATGCCGGGCATGTTGCCGGTCATCAACGAGGAATGCGTCAAACAGGCGATCCGCACTGGGCTCGGGCTCAATGCCAAGATTAATTTGAAATCGGTTTTCGACCGCAAGAATTATTTCTATCCGGACCTGCCACAGGGCTATCAGATCAGCCAGTACAAATCGCCGATCGTCGGCGAGGGCGAGATCGTTCTCGACATGGCCGACGGCGAACAGGTGAAGGTCGGGATCGAGCGGCTGCATCTAGAGCAGGACGCCGGTAAGTCGCTGCACGACCAACATGCCACGATGTCGTTTGTCGATCTCAATCGTGCCGGCGTTGCGCTGATGGAGATCGTGTCGAAGCCGGACCTGCGTTCGTCTGAGGAAACGATGGCCTATGTGTCGAAGTTGCGCTCGATTGTGCGCTATCTCGGCACGTGTGACGGCGATATGGAGAAGGCCAACTTGCGCGCCGACATCAACGTCTCGGTGCGCAAGCCGGGCGCGCCACTGAACACGCGCTGCGAGATCAAGAACATGAACTCGATCCGGTTCATCGGTCAGGCGATCGAGCATGAGGCGCGGCGCCAGATCGAGATCATCGAGGGCGGCGGAACGATCGAGCAGGAAACCCGGCTGTTCGACCCCGATCGCGGCGAAACGCGCTCGATGCGCACCAAGGAAGAGGCGCACGACTATCGATATTTCCCCGATCCCGACCTGTTACCGCTCGAATTCGACCAGGCCTATGTGGACGGGCTGCGGGAACATCTCCCCGAACTACCGAACGTGAAGAAGGGGAGGTTTACTCGCGATTTCGCGCTGTCGGAATACGACGCCAGCGTATTGGTGGCGGAACGTGAGACGGCCGAATTCTTCGACGCAGTGGTGAAAAAGCCCGACGGCGATCCGCGCGATGCAAAGACTGCAGCGAACTGGGTGATCAATGACCTGTTCGGGCGGTTGAAAAAAGAAGGCAAGGACATCGCCTCGTCGCCGGTGTCGGCCGCGCAGCTCGGCGCCATCCTCGATCTGATCGCGGACCGCACGATTTCTAGCAAGATCGCCAAGGATTTGTTCGAGATTGTCTGGAATGAAGGCGGCGATCCGCGCGAGATCGTTTCGTCGCGTGGCATGGCACAGGTGACCGACCTCGGCGCGATCGAGAAGACGGTGGACGAGCTCATCGCCGCCAATCCGGACAAGGTGGCGCAAGCGAAAGCCAATCCGAAAGCGACGATGTGGTTCGTTGGGCAGGCAATGAAGTCGTCCGGCGGCAAAGCGAACCCGCAAGCGGTCAACGATCTCCTGAAAAAGAAACTCGGCGTTTAGTTTTTGCAGCGCGGCGAAGAGAGTCGCTGTGCGAATCACTGTGCACTGATTCGCTCGTTTTTGATCGATTTCCGGTTTTGCGAGGTCGCGACAGCGTTCTTTGTGAAAAAATTTTGCACAGCGTCCGGGCATTGTTGTCGTCGCTGCGACGAAAAAATTTTCACCAAAAATTTTACGCGCACGTTTGCGGCGAACTGCTTGTCTGTTTTGCAGACGCGCAACTAATCCTTATTTCATCGGACGTTTTCATGCGAGACGAAAACGGAAATGAAATGTTGATCGTCACATCGTTGTCGTTGCGTGTGAGCGCGCGATGTGAGAACGAAGCGCATCATCGCTTCATCGCCGTCGAGCGCGCTCACTTTTCGTTAAGTGGAGTCGCTGTTTTTTTCGTTGTGCGGTAGTAATCACCGTGCAGTGCCGGTCGATTCGCGACCGCACTGATGCGACACCCGCCATGTTACATGGCTAGGAGGGCAGCAATGGCTAAACGTAGAAAGAAAGCAGCGAAGGCGGCGAAGAAGACCCGCAGGAAAAAGCGGATCTAGTCTTTACGCCACTTCCTGGTCTTCGACGTTAGCTTGTCGAAGATTTTAAGTCATACGGGCCGGTGTGCGTCGTAAGCGGTTTGCGCATGCGATTGCGAGCGGCGCCCCGGACCCGGGTGACGACAGAGGGCGTCGGCGAGACCTTAAAGTCTCGCCGACGCCCTCGGTCTTTTGAGCGCGAGCTGGCGCGTCTTATTGCTTCTTGTCGGCCTTAGCTTCTGCCGTCGCTTCCTTGGCTGCCGCTTTGTCCTGCTGCGTGGCGGTCTGGGCCTGCGCAACAAAGGTCGGCACGGCGCCGGCGATCGCGACAATCGCGGCCAGGCCTCCCCTCAACATGACATTCCTC
>JAFAQJ010000019.1 GCA_019246455.1 Pseudolabrys sp. | reverse complement strand
CCGAGGCATGGGGCGGCGGGACCAAACTTATTCCGCTGCTGGGCGAGAACGGCCGCATCAGCATTGACGCGCTGGAGTCCAAGCTCGTGAGTCTACCGCGAGGCCGTCCCCAAGTTGCGACGCCCAAGGTGGTAAGCATCACGCAAGGTACCGAGGCCGGCACGCTTTATTCCTTGAACCAGATTGCGGAGATTTCCGCGCTCGCCCATGAGCACAAGATGAAAGTGCACATGGATGGGGCGCGCTTTTCAAATGCTCTCGCCGCCCTCGACTGTTCTCCAGCCGAAATGACGTGGAAGGCGGGCATCGACGTCCTGTCTTATGGCGCGACCAAAAATGGCGGCATGAGCGCGGATGGGGTGGTCGTATTCGACGAGACGCTGCTGGATCAAGCGACATTCCTGATCCGCCGCAACGGCCAGCTCTACTCGAAAATGCGATTTTTATCGGTCCAGCTTCTGGCACTGGCGCAGAATGGCGTTGCAGAACGCAATGCCCGCCACGCCAATGAAATGGCCCGGCGCTTGGCAGCAGGCCTGTCACGCGTACCTGACGCGCGTCTGTTAAACCCGGTGGAGATCAACGAAGTTTTTGTGTCCTTGCCGGCGCGAGCCAGAGAGCGCCTCGTCGCGGCTGGATACAAGATTCAATTGCGCGCGGAATTCGATAATCCGCACTATCGTTTTGTCACGGCTTGGAACACAAGTAGCGCTGACGTCGATCAGCTTGCCGGGGTGGCAGGCGGTCTATAGCGGCCATCAGGTGCGCGCTATCTGGCATCGGCAGTTGCGCGAACTGAAGAAGAAATAGCCGGCGCGACAAAAGGCCCGGCGCTCTTCGAGCCGGGCCTTTGTCGCTACGAATTCCGAATGACTTAGTTGATGTCGGAAAAGTCGATGCCGCTGTTCTGCTTGGCCGCGTCATTGATGCAGTCGGAATAGATCCGCCACTTCTCGACAAAGCCGAGGCCTTTAGCGTCGTTCTTGGCCTTCGCTTTGCACTCCGCCTTGACGTGCTTGACGACCGCCTGATCCTTTTTCGACATGGCAGCTTGAGCGGCCGTCGATACGGAAATACCGGCCAGCGCCGCGGCAACGAGCATGGCCGTCGAATATTTGAATGCAAACTTGATCATCGACTTCTCCCCTTTTAGCCCCCTGAATTCCCAAGCATATCGAGCTAAGACTTGCTCTATGACAGAACGATGAAATGCCTGAGCTGAACTTGGAAAATTTTCTCCCTACGGGCGGTCGCGTTTCTGGAGATATGCGCGCCAGCCGCCGTACTCGGTAATCTCGCGTTGTCCCTCGCAGAGCCACGATTCGCCGAGTACGCCAAGCACGACAGTCTTATCTTTCAGCACGACCTTGCCGACTGAAAGGCCCGGCGGCTCATCTAACAGCACTTGCGCCAGCCCATCGAACGGAACCTCCCACAGCTCGAGGTCAATCCGCGTACCCTGTCCGGGTGTTCGCAACATCGCGGGATGACGGTTGTCGATCGACCATAACCGGTAGCATTCGTCAGTCGCGTCGACGCGAACGAAGGCTGCACCGACCTTGAGCAGGTTGGGGTTGAGCTCCAAGCCACGCATCAGCGTCCCGTTGACGGCAAACAACGTCGTTTGTTTCATCGTGGTTTCTCTCGTTCACCGTGGTGCGCGGCGTTGCATCATTTCTGCGTGCCGTCTGGGATTGCGTTTCTGGAGCAGTGCATAGGCTAAAGCGCCGGCCTCGGTGCGTGCGCCACACCGAATTTCTCCAGCGCCGCGGCGATACGTAGCGCAACGTCTTCGCGCCAGGGCGCGGCGATGATCTGCACGGCGATTGGCAGCGGCTTGAGCGGGATCGGCACCGCGACTACCGGCAGACCGATGAACGAAACCGGCTGGGTATAAATGCCGAGATTGGGCCGCACTGGCATTTCAACGCCGTCGAGCACGAATGTCTGCTGGCCGATCAGCGGCGCAGTGCATGGCGTCGCCGGGGCGATGATGGCATCGATTTTCTCAAATAGCTTGAGCACCTCGTCACGATACCAGCGACGAAATTTCTGAGCGGCGATGACCGCGGTCGCTGGAACTATCGCACCTGCAA
>JAFAQJ010000007.1 GCA_019246455.1 Pseudolabrys sp. | reverse complement strand
GCGAACGCGCGCCCTCTTCGCCGGTTGAAGTCTCCTCGCGCACCACATCGGTCTTGAGATGACAGGGGCACTTTTTCGGGAAGTGGTAGGGCTTGGCACCTTTCGGCCGCTTATCCGTGACCACTTCGACGACCTGCGGAATCACGTCGCCGGCGCGCTGGATCACCACGGTGTCGCCGATCCGGATATCCTTGCGCTCGATCTCGTCCTCGTTGTGCAGCGTGACGTTCTGCACGATGACCCCGCCGACCCCGACCGGCTCGAGCTTGCCAACCGGGGTGAGCGCGCCGGTGCGGCCGACCTGAATCTCGATGTCCTTGAGAATCGTGGTGGCGCGCTCGGCGGCAAATTTGTGCGCGATCGCCCAGCGCGGCGTGCGCGAGACGAAGCCGAGCCGCTCCTGCCAATCGAGGCGATCGACTTTGTAGACGACGCCGTCAATGTCGTAGTCAAGTTTCGCGCGGCGCTCCTCGATCGATTGGTGGAACGCGATCAATTGCTCGGTCGAGCGGCAGATTTTGGTGAGCGGATTGGTCTTGAAGCCGCAGCTCTCGAACCATTCGATCATGCCGGACTGGGTGTCTTCCGGTAGTTTGCTCATCTCACCCCAGGCATAGGCGAAGAAACCGAGCGGGCGCGACGCCGTCACCGCTGGGTCTTTCTGGCGCAGAGAGCCGGCCGCGGAATTGCGCGGATTGGCGAAAATCTGTCCACCGGACGCCTTCTGCCGCTCGTTGAGCTTAAGAAACGCGTGCTTGGTCATATAGACCTCGCCGCGCACCTCGCAGACCTCGGGAATTTTGCCGCCCTTGAGTTTCTTTGGCACGTCTTCGAGCGTGCGGATATTCGCGGTGACGTCTTCGCCTTCGGCGCCATCGCCGCGCGTCGCGGCGGTGACGAGCCCGCCGTTCTCGTAGCGCAGCGACATCGACAGGCCGTCGATCTTAGGCTCGGCGGAGAAAGTAATGTCATCGCTGTCGTCAAGCTTCAGGAAACGGCGGATGCGGCCAACGAAATCGGACACGTCCCCCTCGGAAAACGCGTTGTCGAGCGAAAGCATCGGCACGGCGTGGCGGATTTTGGCAAAGCCGCGCGACGGCGCGGCGCCGACCCGTTTCGAGGGCGAATCCGCGCGGATCAGGTCCGGGAATTTGGCTTCGATCGCGGCGTTGCGCTTGCGAAGCTCATCGTATTCGGCGTCGGTGAGGGTCGGCGCGTCTTCTTGGTAATAGCGCTTGTCGGCGGTGCCGATTTCGAGCGCGAGCCGCATCAGCTCGGTCTTGGCCTGAGCTGGCGTCAGTTGATCGACCGCGATGCCGGAATTGTCTTTTGATTTGGCCTGGGACGCCATACGCGCACTCTAACAGAAGTCAGCTTGCGGCTTTCATCAGGCGCGCCGCGGCCGCCCTCGCCTCGTCGGTGATTTCCGCGCCGGCCAGCATGCGGGCGATCTCCTCGTTGCGTCGCGCCGCCTCTAGTTCGGTGACGCGGGTCGCGACCCGCTTGCCCTTGTCGAGCGCATCCTTGCTGATGAGATAGTGGCGCGAGGCGCGAGCCGCCACCTGCGGCGCGTGGGTCACGGCCAGCACCTGCACGCCAGAAGCCAAGCTCGCGAGCCGAGCGCCAATGGCGTCGGCCACCGCGCCGCCGACGCCGGTATCGACTTCATCGAACACGAGGGTTGGCGCTGAACCGCGGTCGGCCAGCACCACTTTGAGGGCCAGTAGAAAGCGAGCGAGTTCGCCGCCGGAGGCGACCTTCCTCAGCGGTCCGGCCCGCGTGCCCGGATTGGTCTGCACCCAGAACTCAACGCGGTCGATGCCGGATGGTCCGGCCGCCGCCTCGTCGCTGCCGATCTGTGTCGTGAATTTGGCGCGTTCGAGCTTGAGCGGCGGCAATTCGGCGTTGACGGCTTTGTCGAGTTTGGCCGTGGCGGACTTGCGCGATTTCGACAGCGCCGCAGCAGCCACGCGGTAATTGGCGTCGGCCTTCTCGGCCTCGGCGAGCAGCGCCTTGAGTTTATCTTCGCCGGCGTCAATCAGTGCGATGTCGGCGTTGTATTTCTGCGCCAGCGCCGCGAGCTCGTC
>JAFAQJ010000005.1 GCA_019246455.1 Pseudolabrys sp. | reverse complement strand
CTTGGTCATCATTGCGGCTGCAATGCCGCGCAGGTCGCGACAGCATTGGAAGAGAAGGGTTCGCTGTTGGCCGTCGCCGACACGTTGAGTGCCAACGGGCATTGCTTGTTGCCAATCGACGACGGCGAACCGGACCTTGCGGAGTTTTCGGCGTATCTCGAGGGCGTCGCCGATCCGGAACGTCCCATCGGTGCCGAAGAATTTATCAGCGGCCTGCTCGGCGGCGCCTTGCCCCGCCGCCAGGTCCCCACGGTGTTTAAGCTTGCGGTGGCTGGGCTTGCCCTGCTTGCGTTGGCGCTGATCTGGGAATATTCGCCACTGTCGAGCCTCGTGCACCCGCGCGCGGTCGCAGCTGCGC
The DNA here is from genome assembly GCA_019246455.1 of Pseudolabrys sp. Taxonomy (GTDB): domain Bacteria; phylum Pseudomonadota; class Alphaproteobacteria; order Rhizobiales; family Xanthobacteraceae; genus Pseudolabrys. Next base: position 2,591 of record JAFAQJ010000005.1, on the reverse strand, counting down.
TCAGCGAATTTGCGCGCGGCCCCTGGGCGCCCTTTGTCGTGGTGTTGACCTTCGTTGCCGGCGGCCTCGTAATCTTTCCTGTGACCGTGCTGATCGCTGCCACTGCCGCGACCTTCGGTCCGTGGCTCGGCTTTACCTATGCGGCCCTGGGCACCATCGCTAGCGCGTTGACGACCTACGCACTGGGTGCGTTGATCGGACGCAAAACGCTTCGCGATTTTTTGGGGCCGAAGCTCAACCGCATACGCCGCAAAATCGCCCGCCAAGGCGTGCTGGCCATCGCGGCGATTCGTCTCGTTCCGCTCGCGCCGTTCACGGTGGTCAATCTGGTCGCGGGCGCGAGCGACATCGCGTTATCGCAATATATTATCGGCACGCTGCTCGGCATGGTGCCGGGCATTTTTGTGATGTCGGTACTGGGCCACCAGCTGTCGCTCATCCTCTTGCATCCAACTTCGGGCTCGCTGGCGTTGCTCGCGGCCGCCGTCATTGGCTGGATCGTGCTGTCGGTGGGGTTGCAGGCGTTGGTGTCGAAATATGGAGCGATGCGGTCGTGAACCAGCAGGCCCTTCGCGAAATTCAACCCGGTTTGCCGTCGCTTGCCGTCGCGTCATCTGGCGCCAGAAAAAGCGAAACGTTGCGGCTCTTGACCTGGAATATCCACGGCGCGCTTGGCCGCAATCCCGGTTTCGATATCAACCGGGTGGTGAATCTCATCGGCCGTTGGGCACCCGACGTGATGGCACTGCAGGAAATCGATTCACGCCGCAAATTGCCCGGCGGCGATCCGTTCGATCAATTGCTGCGTGAACTTGGCCGGCACGGCATTGCGGCGCGTTCGATCACGACCGCGGACGGCCATTACGGCCAGATGCTGATTTCGTGTTGCCCCATCCGAGAGAGCAAAATCCACGACATCTCGGCGCCGGAGCGCGAACCGCGCCGCGCCATTCGCGCCGATATCGATACGCCGGTAGGCCCCGTCCGCGTCGTCGCTACGCACTTGGGCCTGAGCATTCACGAGCGGCGTGGACAAGCGGGACATCTGCTCGCATTGGCGGGCGAGCCATCCATGACGACGGTTGTCATGGGCGATTTCAACGACTGGTTCTTTCCCGGATCGGTGCATTCCAAACTCGCCGTCTCATTACCTGGGCGCACGCAGTTTCGCACCTTTCCCTCGCATTTGCCATTGTTACGGCTCGACCGGATTTTCTGCCGGCCGGCTTGGGCGCTGCGCGCCGCATTTTGCGATAAAAGCGCGCGCGGAATTTCGGATCATCTGCCGGTCATCGCCGATATCGCGATCCTGCATGACGAACGCCAATCCGCCCGGTCCGAGCCGGGCGGATCAGCATCACGCAACGCTACTGACTTGCGGTAGTGCTATTTCTTCATCCCGGATCCGCTGGCGCCCGAGCTGGTCGAACCGCTCATGCCGGAGCCCGTGGTTGCTCCCTTGGCGGCATTCGGGGCGCAGCTGCCGCCGCTGCTGGAGACTTCCTTTTGGCAATCCGCCAAGGTGGCGAACGTGCATTTCTTGGTGCCCTGCACGTCAAGGCAGAAGGCGCCATTAGTAGTGGACTTGCTCTGCGTCTTGTCGCTGGTCGGGCTCATGGATGATTGCGCGTGGGCGAACGAGATGCCGGAGAGCAGGGCTGCCGCCGCTGCCATCACTACGAACTTCTTCATGGGTGTCCTCCGCATGGTGGAGTGCCGATCGGCACGCGCGAACAACAGGAACCGACATGGATTGTTCCGTGAATCGGCTCGCCATGACACAAAGTTTCGAAGTTCCGCGTCCGGCTGGAAAATCACCACGGCCGCTCGACGGAATTGGTGACGGGCTCGCGGTCGGGCGAGGTGAAGCCCAGGCCGATACACAGATAGGGCAGTTCCGGATGCGGGTTATGCCCGCGGTGGAACTTGGCGATCGGCTCGGAATAGCAATCGCTAGCCTTGGCGCGCACTAGGACGCCTTCCTGGAGATGCGCCTCGAACTGGCCCTGAAGTGCGACGAAGAACGCCGCGCCGTTGTGGCAATGCCAATTGGTGAAACCGCCGGGCACGATCTCGGCGTTATAGATCTGCACCCTCACATTGGGATCGCGCGGCAGCGAAGCGTACATCGTTTCTAGCAACAGATTGCGGTGGAACCCCTGACCCGGTGGCGTGTGGCCTTCGAGCGCGAGCTTGAGATCCTTGTACTTGTCCGGTGAGAGCATGCAGCGCGCTCCCTATTGTGCGGCGGTGACGACGATTTCGATGAGATGCGGCGGCTCGAGATCGACGCCGAGACAGGCCCGCATCGGCGGATTTTTGCGGTCGACCCACTCGTCCCAGGCTCTATTCATCTCCTCTTTGCGCTTGATGTCGGCGATATAGACGATGGCCTGCAGGATTTTGCTTTTGTCAGTCCCCGACATGGCCAGACTCTCGTCGATTCGGAGCAGCGCGTTCTGCGTCTGCTCGTAAACGCCGGGCGGTGCCGGGTCGGGTGTCACCGCCACGGTGAAGATGAGGCGGTCATGCACGACGGCGCGGCTGCGCGTCGGGGTGAGGCCGGGAAATCGTTGGATCATGGGCGCTCC
>JAFAQJ010000003.1 GCA_019246455.1 Pseudolabrys sp. | reverse complement strand
TCAACACCGGGAAGGGCTACGTGCCCGCCGACCGCAATCGCTCCGAGGACGCGCCCATCGGCCTCATCCCGATCGACAGTCTCTATTCGCCGGTCCGCAAGGTGAGCTACCGCGTCGAGAATACCCGCGCCGGCCAGATTCTCGACTATGACAAGCTGACCATGACGGTCGAGACGAACGGCGGCGTGAGCGCCGAGGATGCCATCGCCTATGCGGCGCGCATCCTGCAGGATCAGCTCAACGTGTTCGTGAACTTTGAGGAGCCGCGCAAGGCCGAGACCGCCGAGGCGATCCCGGATCTCGCTTTCAACCCGGCCTTCCTCAAGAAGGTCGACGAACTCGAACTGTCGGTCCGCTCCGCCAACTGTCTCAAGAACGACAACATCGTCTACATCGGTGACCTCGTTCAGAAGACCGAGGCCGAGATGCTGCGCACGCCGAACTTCGGCCGCAAGTCGCTCAACGAGATCAAAGAAGTGCTGGCGCAGATGGGTTTGCATCTCGGCATGGAAGTGCCGGGCTGGCCGCCGGAGAACATCGAAGAGCTCGCCAAGCGCTTCGAGGACCACTACTGAGTTTTAATACCGTCGTGGCCGCAATGTCTGGCCACGGCGTTTCGGGCGAACGCAGGAAGCCCACCTGCAATAGCGGTCGGACGTAATTCGTCGCGACACAGAGACGAGAAGGAAGAAGTCCCATGCGTCACGGCAAGGTTCACCGCAAGTTCAACCGCACGGCGGAGCATCGCAAGGCGATGTTCGCCAATCTGTGCGCGGCGCTGATCAAGCACGAGCAGATCGTCACGACGCTGCCGAAGGCCAAGGATTTGCGTCCGGTGGTCGAAAAGCTCATCACGCTCGCCAAGAAAGGCGGCCTTGCTGCGCGCCGCCAGGCGATCGCCGAGATGCGCGACGTCGCGATGGCCAAGAAGCTCTTCGAGGTGCTCGGCCCGCGTTATAAGGACCGCAAGGGCGGCTACACCCGCATCATGAAGGCCGGGTTCCGGCACGGCGACAACGCCGCGCAGGCCGTGATCGAGTTCGTCGACCGCGACGTCGAGGCGAAAGGCAAGGATTCCGGACCCGTCACCGCTAAGAAGGAAGAGGCGGAAGCCGCTCCGGCGGCCTGATCGGGAACCGGTAAAGCTGTCGAGGGCGCCCGGCGGGGCGCCCTTTTTTATTTTATCGCCATGATCGCCGCGCTAACCTTCGCCGGCTCAGTGGGGAGGGCGGCATGAAAAAGCATTGGCTGTTGGGGCTCGCGGTTCTCGTGATTGGATCAAGCCCGGCCAACGCCCAGGGCTCGGTTGAGCGCGGCAACTATCTCGTCAACACAGTGCTCACCTGCGGCAACTGCCACACCCCGAAGGGGCCGACCGGCGACATCGCCGATAAGGCCTTCTCCGGCGGTCTGCGCTTCGATGAACCGCCATTCGACGTCACCGCTTCGAACATCACGCAGGATAAGGACACCGGGATCGGTACTTGGTCTGCTGCCGACATCAAGACGCTGTTGCGCACCGGTGTGCGACCGAACGGTGTGCCGATCGCGGCGGTGATGCCGACCGGCTTCTACGACATCATGACCGAAGCCGACATCGATTCGGTCGTTGCCTATGTGCGCACGCTCAAGCCGATTGCGAACAAGGTGCCGGATCCAATCTACAAAATAAACGTTCCGCGTCAGGTCTTCCCTGGCGCCGAAAAGCCGATCCCCGACAACGCCCTCGCCGACAAAGTCACGCGCGGCTTCTATCTCGCCACTATCGCGCATTGCATGGAATGCCACACGCCGCTTGGGCCGAATGGCCGCGACTTCGTCAACGATCTCGGCAAAGGCGGGTTCGAGCTCAAAGGGCCATGGGGCGTCTCGGTGTCCCGCAACATCACCTCGAGCAAGGAGAAGGGCATCGGTGGGTGGACCGATGCCGAGATCAAGACCGTCATCACCAAGGGCGTGCGCAAGGATGGAACGGCGCTCAAGCCGCCGATGGGCTACCCGTACTACGCCAAAATGACCGAGGCCGACCTCGACGACATCGTAGCGTGGCTGAGGACCGTGCCGGCCAAAGACTAGCCTAGAGCAGGTGGCCTTCATTTAGCCCCGGCGCCGGCCTATATCTGGGCGACCTGACTCATGAGCCGGATGCCCATGCTTTTGCGTATCGTATTGGCCTGCTGCCTGACGGCAGCGACCGGTGTCGCTTCGGCGCAAGAGCGCCGCGTTCCGGTGCCCAACGAACTACGGCTGTCCTACGCCCCCGTCGTGCAGCGCGTCGCGCCCGCAGTGGTGAATGTCTATGCCGCCAAAACCGTGGTCAGCCGCAATCCGCTGTTCGACGACCCGATCTTTCGCCGGTTCTTCGGCTCGCCCGACATGCCGCGCGAACAGGTGCAACGTTCGCTCGGTTCCGGCGTGATCGTCGACGCCTCCGGTCTGATCGTCACCAACGTCCACGTCATCGAGGGCGCCGACGAAGTCAAAGTCTCGCTCGCGGACAAGCGCGAGTTCGAGGCTTCGATCGTCCTTAAGGATAGCCGCAGTGATCTCGCTATCCTGCGCATCCGGCACGGCAACGAGCGCTTCCCGTTCCTCGACTTCGCCAATTCCGACCAACTCGAGGTCGGCGATATCGTGCTCGCGATCGGCAATCCGTTCGGCGTCGGGCAAACCGTGACGCACGGCATCGTCTCGGCGCTCGCGCGTACCCAGGTCGGGATTACGGACTACCAGTTCTTCATCCAGACCGACGCGGCGATCAATCCGGGCAATTCCGGTGGCGCATTGGTCGATCTCACCGGCAAACTTGTCGGAATCAACACGGCGATCTTTTCGCGTTCCGGCGGTTCGCAGGGCGTCGGTTTCGCCATTCCCGCCAACATGGTGCAGGTGGTCGTCGCGTCGGCGCGCGGTGGCGGCAACGCCGTGAAGCGGCCGTGGCTCGGCGCCAAGCTGCAGCCGCTGACCAACGAGATTGCCGAGAGTCTCAGCCTCAAACGGCCGGCCGGCGCGCTGGTCGCTAATGTCTATCCCGATAGCCCAGCCGCGAAGGGCGGCCTTAAGGCGGGCGACGTCGTCGTATCAGTTGACGGGCAATCGGTCGATGATCCCAACGCCTTTGATTATCGCTTTGCCACCAAACCGCTCGGCGGCTCGACGAAGCTCGGCGTTCTGCGCGGCGGGCGCGAAATCGACGCGCAGGTCGCGCTGCAGACGGCACCTGAAACCCCGCGCGAGGAGATCGTCATCAAATCGCGATCGCCGTTCTCCGGCGCCAAGATCGCTAACCTGTCGCCGGCGTTGGCTGACGAACTGCAACTACAGAACGTCGACGACGGCGTGGTCATCCTCGACGTCGATGACGGGTCGATCGCGCGCAATGTCGGGTTCCAGCGTGGCGATATCGTCAAAGCGGTGAATGGCGAGGCGATCGCGAAGACCCGCGATCTCGCCCGCATCACCGAGCGCGCCGCCGCGGCCTGGCGCATCACCATCCAGCGCGGCAATCAGCAGATGTCGGTGGTGTTCGGCGGATAATGGCACGCAGCGCCAAAAAGAGCGGTCCGAGCCTGTTCGCCGCCGCCGGGCTTGAGGCTGACGCGCCACGGCCGTTGGCGGATCGTCTGCGGCCGACCAAGCTTGATGAGGTGGTAGGTCAAGACCCGTTGCTTGGCCCCGACGGCGTCCTGACTCGCATGTTGGAAACGCGCTCGCTCGGCTCGCTGATCTTTTGGGGGCCGCCGGGCACCGGCAAGACCACGGTGGCGCGGCTGCTCGCCCAGGCGACCGATCTGCACTTCGAGCAGATTTCAGCGATCTTCACCGGTGTCGCCGACCTTAAGAAGGTGTTCGAAGAGGCCCGCGCACGGCGCGAGACCGGACAGGGCACGCTGCTCTTTGTCGACGAGATCCATCGCTTCAATCGCGCGCAACAGGACTCGTTTCTGCCCGTGATGGAAGACGGCACCATCATTCTGGTCGGCGCCACCACGGAAAACCCGTCGTTCGAGCTCAACGCGCCGCTCTTGTCGCGCGCCCGAGTCCTCGTCTTCAAGTCGCTCGATGCCGCGGCGATCGAGAAATTGCTGTCGCGCGCCGAAGAGATCGAGGGCCGTAAGCTGCCGCTCGATGACGAGGCGCGCCAGAGCCTGGTCCGGATGGCGGATGGCGACGGCCGCGCTTCCCTGACCTTGGTCGAGGAGGTATGGCGTGCCGCGCGCAAAGGCGAAACCTTCCACGCCGCGCAATTGCAAGAGATCGTGCAGCGCCGCGCCCCGATCTACGACAAGTCGCAAGACGGCCACTACAATTTGATTTCCGCCCTGCATAAGTCCGTGCGCGGCTCGGACCCCGACGCCGCGCTCTATTATCTCGCGCGCATGCTCGATGCCGGCGAGCCGCCGCTCTACATCGCGCGGCGTGTGGTGCGCATGGCGGTCGAAGATATCGGCATGGCCGATCCGCAGGCTTTGGTGATCGCCAACGCCGCCAAGGACGCTTACGACTTTCTCGGTTCGCCCGAAGGTGAACTCGCCATCGCGCAGGCCGTGATCTACGTCGCGACCGCGCCGAAATCGAACGCCGCCTATGCCGCTTACGGCGCCGCCAAGCGCGTGGCGAAGGAAGCCGGTTCGCTCTTGCCGCCCAAACACATCCTCAATGCGCCGACCAACCTGATGAAGGAGGAAGGCTACGGTCGCGGCTACGCCTACGACCACGACCAGGAGGAGGCGTTCTCCGGTCAGGACTACTTCCCGGAGGCGCTGGGCCGCCAGCAATTCTACGATCCGGTCGAGCGCGGCTTCGAGCGCGACGTGAAGAAGCGGCTGGAATATTGGGCGAAGCTGCGCAACGAGCGGGGCGGAGGATGATCGATCTCGACGCTTATTGCGAGCGCATCGGCTACGACGGGCCGCGCGACGCCTCGCTCGAGACGCTGCGGCAAATTCACTACCTGCATCCGCAGGCCATCGCCTTTGAAAATCTCGACCCGCTCCTCAAGCGGCCGGTCAAGCTCGATCCGGCTTCACTGCAAGCGAAACTCATCGATGGCGGGCGTGGCGGCTATTGCTTCGAACACAACACATTGTTCGCCAATGTGTTGCGCCAGATCGGCTTCAAGGTGCAAGAAGGCACCGCCCGCGTACGCTGGTCGGTGCCGCAAGGCATCCGAACCCCACGCGTGCATTGCCTCTTGTTCGTCGAGGCCGAGGGTGAGGATCACCTCGTCGACGTCGGCTTTGGGGGCAACGTGCTAACCGCGCCGCTGAAGCTGAACGCGCGCGAGACGCAGGAAACGCCGCATGGGGAGTTCCGTCTGGTCGACGAGGACGGCCGCGTCGCCGTGCAAGAAGCCAAGATCAACGACGTCTGGACGCCGCTTTACGCCTACGATTTCGCCGATACCCATCCCGCCGATTATGAGATGGGTAACTGGCTCACCTCGACGCATCCGAGCTCGATTTTCGTCAACGGTTTGCTCGGGGCTCGTGCCGAACCCGACAGGCGATATGCACTGCGCGACAATCAGCTATCGGTTCACTCGATGAAAAACGGCACGGAGAAAAAGACGCTCGGCAGCGCGCCTGAGCTACGCGACGCGCTCACCGACCTGTTCAAGCTGCGGCTCGATCAGCTCGAAGGGCTCGACCCGGTGCTGGCGAAGCTCGCGGCGGGAGCGTCGCCGAAATGAGCGGCGTCCAGACTGTCAAGGTCACCGCCGACGAAAACGGCATGCGCCTCGATCGTTTCTTCGAGGCGCGCTTCCCCGGCCTGTCGTTCAGCCACATCCAGCGCATCATCCGCAAAGGTGAGGTACGGGTGAACGGCAAACGCACGCAACCCAAGGCGCGGCTCGAAGCCGGGCAGGCGGTGCGTATCCCGCCGCTCCAGCTGGAGGCGCCGAAGCCGCGCGAGGACGCGCCCCAGGACCAGAAGGATCGCGCGTTCCTCAAGGGCATCACGCTCTACGAAGACGACGACGTGCTGGTGCTCAACAAGCCGGCGGGATTGGCGGTGCAGGGGGGCTCCGGCACGATGCGGCATGTCGATGGCATGCTCGGCGCGCTGCAGAGCAAAGCAAAGGATGCGCAACGTCCGCGTCTCGTCCATCGGCTCGATAAGGACACCGCCGGCTGTCTGCTGGTGGCCAAGACCCGATTTGCCGCGGCCTCGCTGGCCAAATCGTTCCGTTCTCGCTCGACCCGCAAGATTTACTGGGCGCTGGTTGCCGGCGTGCCCAAGCCCAAGCAGGGCCGCATCTCGACCTTCCTCGCCAAGGAAGAGCGCGAGGAGGATTCGTTCATGCGTATAGCGCAGCATGGAGAGAAGGACGCGCAGCACGCGGTGACTTATTACGCCGTGGTCGAAACCGCAGCGCACCAACTGGCCTGGCTGTCGCTCAAGCCAGTGACCGGGCGTACCCATCAATTGCGCGCCCACATGGCGCATATCCGCCACCCGATCCTTGGCGATCCGAAATACTTCAACAAAGAGAACTGGCAGCTCCCCGGCGGCATCCAGAACAAGCTTCATCTTCTCGCGCGCCGCATCGCCGTGCCGCATCCCCGCGATCCCAAAAAATTGATCGACGTCTCCGCGCCGCTGCCCGACCACATGAAACAATCGTGGAATTTGCTCGGTTTTGACACCAAGCGCTACGATCCGATCGAGGACGCGCCGGACAAGGACTAGAACAATGCAGGCGGGGC